>CAYQMY010000001.1:0-36919 GCA_964418735.1 uncultured Oscillospiraceae bacterium
CATTCTTGGGAAGCTTTGCGCCCCAAGAATGAGGACGGAAGCTACAGTGTTACACCAACCGGCCCTATGACAGCCATGATAGGCGTCGACTTGGACATTACGGTAAAGGTACGCCAGACTGCGGAGAAAAAGGGCGTAAAGATCATTGACAAGGTAGCCGTTTCCGATCTGATTACAAAAGACGGTAAAATTACAGGAGCTACAGGCTACAGTATTCTTGACGGAACCTTCTACACCTTCTCTGCTAAGGCAGTTGTTCTTGCAACTGGCAGCCAGAATTATCGCATCGGACCGATGTGGAGCAACGGCAGGGGAGACGGCATTGCGGCCGCCTATCGTGCCGGAGCCGAGCTTCGCAACACCGAGTTCGGAAATTTTGCTCAGCTTGTTCAGTCTCATAGCCATCATGAGTGCGTTTTTGGCGAAAACTATATGTACAACTGCGCCGGAGAGAACGTTACCAAAAACTTCAGGTATTTCCCGGAGGCCGACATAAGCAGCACCGCAATATCGGAGTGGTTTATTCAGATGTCCGCTGCAAGAGGACCGATTTCGCTGAGAATAAAGGAAGACAGAAGCAACGATGGCATGATGACACTGTGGGATCGCCCATATGGTTTGCCATTCTGGAAGCTGAATCATAGGGGTAGCGAAAAGGATAACAACGAGGTTTGTCCGATGTTCATCGGAGAGCAGTCACCCGTCAAGGTCGGACACGATATGATGACAACCGTACAAGGGTTATATGCCATCGGAGACGTTAGCTACTGCGGCTCGGCGGCGCCGGGTGCGGTTCCCGCACCTCCCGGACGCAACCGTGGCTCCGGTATACTTAACGCTGTATTTGCCGGTATAGTATGCGCCGAAGGCGCCAGCGATACTGCGATATCCAAAAACGCTTTGCCGCTTGATGAAAAGCAAATAGAGGCGAGCATAGAGCGCGTCTATTCGCCGCTTAGCCGTGAGTCGGGCTGCACCGCCAAGGATGTTATCCGTCTGGTGCAAAAAGCGGTCGGACCCATGGAGCAGTCCGTATACATGAGCGCCCAGCGCATAGCCATTGCTCTGCGCTATGTTGAAAAGGCTAAGGAGCTTCTTGGAACAATGAAGGCCGTAGATTTCCATGATCTGCTTGCTTGCCACGAAGCGGAGGCCATGGTGCTTTGCGCCGAAATGCAATTTCGGTCATCTGACATGCGCAAGGAGTCCAGAGGCTGGTTCCTGCGCGAGGATTATACTCAAATGGACAATAAAAACTGGCTGAAGTGGATAGTTGTTCAGTGCAAGAACGGCGAAATGACTTTCCGCACAGAAGATGTGCCCTATAAGAAGTGGAAGGTACAGCCGTATATTGCTGACTAATTTGTCACATCAGAGTCAAATATTGAAGAAAGGTGTTCGATTTTATGGTAAAGCGTACGTTGGAAGAGCTTAAATCCTATGCCGCTCCCGGTCATTTTAATATGACGGCAATGCGGATACACGGCAAAGAGGAGACAGGCGCCGAAAAGTTCTGGGTGGGGCTTTCGACCTTTCTTCCGGGCGGAGGCGCGGAGTATGCTTACGAGGATAACCCGCTTGAGAAGTTCTACTATGTTCTTGAGGGAGAGATGACCGTGGCCGATAAGGCAGGTAACAAATATGTTATCCATGCCGGAGAATCAATATCCTTTGCTCCTAACGAAGGCCGTCATCTCATAAACGCCTCCAATAAGCCGGCTGTGATGCTTGTAGTCATAAACTATCCGAATTAACAGTTAACTGAATTATAGTGCGTGTTGCCTGCCCAGCGGGTAACACGCAGCACATGCACAATATGTGACCATTATATATGGTTGAACTTGTGTTTAAGCAAAAGGAAGGGTGATAAAAATGGTCAAAGTTGAAAAGGATTTTGCTCAAAACATGTTTGGTATTCGCGGCAAGGTTGCGCTTGTAACCGGTGCCACGGGCGCTTTGGGCGGCGCAGTTGCCAAGGCTTACGGCTATCAGGGTGCGAAGGTCGTAATGACTGCCCGAAACGCTGAAAAGCTCAGGGAGCTGGAGGCTGAGTTCAAGACCGAAGGTATAGAGTGCTCGATCTATGCTGCCGATCCCGGGTCCGAATCCGATGTTAATAAGCTAATAGGCTTTGCGATTGAGAAATACGGTGAACTCAACATCCTCGCGGTCTGCCATGGATACAACAGCCCCAAGGGAATTCTGGAGCAGAGCGTTGAGGAATGGCAGAAGATTATGGACGCCGACCTTAAGAGCGTTTACGTTGTCTGCAAGGCAGCGGCCGAGCAAATGGTGGCGCAGAACAAGGGCGGAAAGCTTGTCGTTACCTCGTCCGCGCGCAGCAAGATGGGCATGAAGGGCTACACGGGCTACTGCGCGTCCAAGGGCGGCTGTGATCTGATGATTCAGTCTATGGCAATTGATCTTGCCCCCTATCACATAAACGTCAACACAATTAATCCGACCGTTTTCCGTTCTGAGCTTACAGCGTGGATGTTTGACCCCGAGTCCGCAGTCTACCAGAACTTCTTAAAGCGCCTTCCAATTGGGCGTCTGGGCGAGGTGCAGGACTTTATTGGGCTTGCAACCTTCCTCGCGTCACCGGCATCGGACTTTTTGACGGGCGGAA
The DNA here is from genome assembly GCA_964418735.1 of uncultured Oscillospiraceae bacterium. Lineage (GTDB taxonomy): Bacteria > Bacillota > Clostridia > Oscillospirales > Oscillospiraceae > DUPK01. The sequence goes on from CAYQMY010000001.1 coordinate 2,630, forward strand.
ACTATGACGCCACTGGCGGATACTGGAGCAACTGATATGAAAGAGATAAAAAATGTTGTCGTAGTCGGAGCTGGCATGATGGGCAATGCCCTGGCTCAGGTTTTTGCCTCCGACGCTAAGCTGAACGTAGTTCTTAAGACCCGTTCTTTGAAGGACGACCGCTATGAGGCGATAGAAAACAACCTCGACATTATGATTGCCAGAGGAGCCGCGACAGAGGAAGAAAAGAAGGCCATAATAAGCCGCATTAACTTTGTAACAGACGATGCGCAAGCGTACACAGATGCAGATTTCGTCATCGAGTGCTATCCGGAGGTTATGGAGACAAAGCAGGAGCTTTTTGCCTGCGTGGAAAAATACTGCCGCGACGATTGCATCCTCGCAACAAACACCTCGGTTATGAGCCCGACGGAGATTTCCGCAAAATGCAAGCACAGAGAACGTGTGGTCGGCGCTCACTTCTGGAATCCGGGACATTTGATACCGCTTGTTGAGGTGGTAAAGTCTGACTTCACCAGCGAGGAGGTTATGCAGGCCACCATAGAGCTTCTAAACCGCGTTGGCAAGAAACCTATTTATTGCAAAAAGGATGTTCCCGGCTTTGTCGCTAACCGCCTGCAGCACGCCCTCTGGAGAGAAGCGTTTTACATGGTTGAAAACGGTATCGCAGACCCCGAAACCGTTGACGACGCCTGCAAATACGGTCCTGGTCTGCGCTGGCCGGTCATGGGTCCGATGGAAAATTCGGATCTGGTCGGCATAGAGCTTACAAACAACATTCATAAATACATACTTAAGCACCTTGCCGACAACCACGAGCCCTCTCATATTCTCGAAGAGATGCTGGCGAGGGGAGATCTCGGTTTCAAAAGCGGTAAGGGCTGGCAGGAGTGGACGCCCTCGCAGATGAAGGCCTCCGCTAACGGCCTTAAGGAGTACCTCATAGACTACGCCGCCTCAAAGCGCAAGAAATAGCTTTACGTGGCGCAAATTAATAATTTTGGAGTGAAATAACAATGGGAAAGAAAGTATTCGTAGATTTGTCACATCCGTTTAGTGCGGAAATACCGCGCTGGCCATATTTTGACAAGCCGGTAATTGATAATAACCACACCATGGCAAAGGGCGGAGTTCTGACACAGAAGATTACCTGCACCATGCACACGGGCACACACGCCGATGCTCCCCGTCACGTTATGGAAAAGGAATTCGACGGCAGAAGAGCCCGTTACACCCACGAAATGCCTGTTGACGCTTACACCGGTGATGCCGTGTGCCTTCCGATAGAGGTTGAGCGCTGGGGACTTATCGGACCGGAGCATCTTGAAGCGGCCTGCAAAAAGGTCGGCATCAAGCCGGAAGAGCTTGAGGGCATGGTCGTCTGCCTCAACACAGGAATGCACCGCAAGTTTGATGATTCCAAGGAGTACTATCACTATTCCTGCGGAACGGGTGTTGAAGCCGGAAAATGGTTTGTCAAGCACAAGGTTAAGTGCGTCGCTATGGACAGCCAGGCACTGGATCATCCGCTGCACACCGCGATGGGCAATAACGGAATGACCCGCATGAACCTTTTAGGCGCTTCGGGCAAACCCATCACCGAGGAGTACGCAGAGCAGTTTGGCGAAGAGGCTTATGCCGAATTTGATAAAGAGGTCTACATCAAGCTTCACGGCAAGGAAGCCTATGACAAGAAGTTCGGAGATTTAGAGGAGCTTGGCTGCTGGGGCACTTGGGAGCCCTGCCATAAGCAGATGCTGGGCCACGGCATAGTCGGCGTTGAAAACCTCGGCGGAGATTTGGATAAGGTCTCCGGAAAGCGCTTCCGTTTCTACTGCTTCCCGCTTCGATGGTATCTGGGCGACGGCTCCATGGTTCGCTGCGTAGCCGAAATCGACGAGGGCGATATAAATGACGTTCCTGACAGGACCTATACCTACGGCGGAAATATTTAGGTAAACACTGAATTTTATTAAAAAGGAGAACTTAAAATGGCAGATATTAAAAATAAGAGAATTATAACCGTTGCCACGACGGGAGCTTGGCCAACAAAGGATAACACTCCGAATGTGCCTATAGAGCCGGCTGAAATTGCCGAGGAAATCTATAATTGCTGGAAAGCTGGCGCGGCGATTGCTCACATCCATTGCAGAGACAACGAAGGAAAGGCTGCAATGATTTTTGAGAAGTTTGAGGAGACGGTAAAACTTCTGCGTGCCAAAAAGGACTGTGACATAATAATCAACCTCACCACCTCGGGCGGTGTTAACCTCCTTGAGGAGGACAGAATAAAGCCTTTCTACGAGCTTGTGCCGGATATGGCCTCCTATGACTGCGGAACTATGAACTGGCAGAATGTCACGGTATTCGAGAACAATCCCAAGTTCCTTGAAAAGCTCGGAACACTTATGCAGGAAAAGGGAGTCAAGCCTGAAATTGAGGTTTTTGATCCCGGTATGATTTACAACGCAGGATATCTTTTGAAAAAGGGCTTTATTAAAGCGCCGCTCCACTTCCAGTTTTGCATGGGCGTGCCCGGCGGAATCGGAGCTTCGACTAAAAACCTCGTATTCATGAAGGACACGATGGAAGCGGTAGCACCCGGCTCCACATGGTCCGCGTTCGGCGTTGGCGCTGGAGCAATGGAAATTCTTTACGCGACTATAGCAATGGGCGGTAATATCCGTGTGGGCATGGAGGACAATGTCTATTACAAAAAGGGCGTTTTGGCGGACAGCAACATGCAGTTTGTTTCCCGTGCAAAGCGGATTATAGAGGAATTCGGCTGCGAAGCGGCTACGCCCGCCGAAGCCAGAGAAATACTTGGCCTTAAATAAAGGGATTCAGATGAAGCGGCATCTATTCTGTATGCCGCTTCATCTGAAAAGCCGTGCTGAATATAAAAAAGCAAACGGATTAGCCCTAACTAGATAAATAGTGTGGAGGTTCTTCAGTGAAAGAAATATATATAGTAAACTGCTGCAGAACTGCCGTAGGCAGTTTCGGAGGAAGCTTAAAAGATACGAAGGCAGCGGAATTGGGTGCTGTCGTGATTAAGGAAGTTTTGGAACGCAGCGGTGTAAAGGCCGAGCAGGTAGATGAGGTTGTGTTCGGATGTGTGCTTACGGCTGGACAGGGACAGAATGTTGCCCGTCAGGCCGCAATAGGGGCTGGTCTGCCCGTAGAGGTTCCTGCATTTACGCTGGATATGGTCTGCGGCTCCGGAATGAAAGCTGTCATTGAGGCAGCGAGAGCGATAATCGCGGGAGATGCCGATATTGTTGTTGCGGGCGGTACCGAAAACATGTCCGCCGCACCATATGCCGTACCTGCTGCCCGCTGGGGCGCAAGAATGGGTGAGAGCAAAATGGTTGACACTATGGTCAACGACGCGCTTTGGGATGCTTTCAACAATTACCACATGGGCATTACCGCCGAAAACGTGTGCCAGCAGTGGGGCCTCACGCGTGAAGAGCTGGATGAGCTTGCACTTTCCTCTCAGGTTAAAGCGGGCGCCGCAAAAGCTGCCGGAAAATTTGAAAATGAAATAGTGCCTGTAGCAATCAAGACGAAAAAAGGTACATTAAGCTTTGAGGCCGATGAGTACCCGAGAAGCGATACCAGCGCGGAAATGCTTGCAAAGCTAAGGCCCGCTTTTAAAACCGACGGGGGCAAGGTGACAGCCGGAAACGCCTCCGGAATCAACGACGGAGCAGCGGCTATTCTGGTCGCATCGGAAGAAGCTGTTAAAAAATACGGACTGAAACCAATGGCAAAGCTTGTAGGCTGGGGACAGGGCGGAGTAGACCCAAAGATCATGGGAGTCGGGCCGGTGCCTGCGTCGAAAAACGCTCTCAAAAAAGCTGGGCTGACGATTTCGGACATCGACCTTGTGGAAGCGAACGAGGCTTTTGCCGCGCAGGCTCTTGCCGTGTCACGGGAACTGGGCTTTGACATGAAAAAGGTCAACGTAAACGGTGGAGCGATTGCCATAGGTCATCCTGTTGGTGCCTCCGGTGCTCGCATTATTGTTACTCTCCTCCATGAGATGCAGAAGCGGCCGGACGCAAAGCGCGGACTCGCAACACTTTGTATCGGCGGAGGAATGGGAACAGCGACCGTATTTGAAAAGTGCGGTTCATAAAACTAGCAGGAGGAAATTAATGCCAAAGTTTATTACACTTAAGGAAGCTGTCGCCATGATCCCGGACGGGGCGTCAATAATGGTGGGCGGTTTTATGGGTTGCCGCAATCCGCACAATGTCATCGATGAACTGTCGAAAAGCGGAAAGGGCAACTTTACACTGATATGCAACGACGGCGCGAAGCCCGGCGGCCCCACTGGCGAGGAGTATTACGGTGTAGCCAAGCTTATACATAATCACCAGGTTAAGCATCTGGTTGCGACACATGTGGGCCTCAATCCCGAGGTTGGAGCTCAGATGAACGACGGGTCGATGAAGGTCGACCTGATTCCCCAAGGCTCATTTGCTGAAATGATACGTGCCGGGGGAGCCGGACTCGGAGGCGTGCTAACGCCGACGGGCGTCGGAACCATAATTGAGGACAACAAGGAATTCACCCATTCCGTACAGGAAATCGACGGAAAGAAGTATCTGCTGATGAGACCGATACGCGCTGATTTTGCTCTTATCAGCGGCTTTAATGTGGATAAAGCGGGCAACGTTTGGTACAAGGGCGCTACCCGCAACTTCGCTCTCGCGATGGCGACAGCAGCGGATGTGGTTATTGTTGAGGCCGACAATGTCGTCGAGATCGGCGAAATAGAGCCTGAAAACGTAATGACGCCGGGTGTTATCGTGGATTATGTCATTGACGGGGGTAAAGCCTAATGGAAAAAGAGAAGATAAAAAGCTATATTATCGCCCGTGCCGCGAAGGAATTAAAGGACGGCGATGTAGTTAACCTTGGAATAGGTATGCCAACAATGATTCCATCGTTCCTTCCGGAAAACGTTAAGGTCACAGTTCAGGCCGAAAACGGTCTGATGGGAGTCGTACCCTGTGTGGGGGAATCCTTGGAGCACAGCCTTTACAGCGTCGACGCGGGTGCTACGCCTGTTATGGTATCGCCCGGCGGGTGCTATTTTGATTCGTGTGTATCCTTCGGCCTCATCAGGGGCGGACACATAGACGCTACAATGCTGGGTGCGCTTGAGGTTGACGAGAAGGGCAATATTTCAAACTGGATTATACCTGGCAAAAAGCTTCCCGGCATGGGCGGTGCCATGGATCTCGTGGTGGGAGCCAAAAAGGTAATCGTCACAATGGAACATACCCAAAAGGGGGAGCCCAAGATACTTAAAAATTGCCGGTTGCCCTTGACGGCGCTTAATTGCGTAGACTTGATTATCACGGAAATGGGTGTAATGGAGGTTACGGATAAGGGTCTTGTGCTTACGGAAATAAACCCCGAGTATACACCGGAAGAGGTGCAGAGGGTTACCGAGGCCGAGCTCATTATTTCTCCCGAGCTTAAACCCATGGCCTGAATAACGTCAAAAAGACGAGCCCGCGGTATATCTTTTTCTCTCGCATTCGCTCCGCTCTCCATAGCTTAAGGAGAAAATGTTTTATTAAAGACTTTTTATTAGGAGAAAGAACATGTCTGATAAGGTATATATTGAATCGCAAAACACACTGCCTGTTTACGACGAGTGCGACATTCTTGTCGTAGGCGGCGGCTCGGCAGGACATTCGGCGGCAATAGCAGCAGCGCGCGCGGGCTCGAAGAACATCATTCTAATGGAGCGTTACGGCTACATGGGCGGCGATGTTACGGGCGGCTACGTCATCATGGTGCCGAAGCTCTCATGGTATGGCAAGTCCTTCGTGCGCGGCATTCAGGAGGAATGGTTCACAAGAATGAATCCTATACCAAACGCTGTTCTGGGACCCGACCTCAGCAAAATCGGCAAGGACGACGACCAGGCGCTTATTGGTACATGGACTCGTATCCATGGCTGCGTCAGTGAAAGCGAGCCTAAGCGGCTCGTGCGCGCTGTCTATTATGAGCCGAACCAGCTGAAAATCGAAATGGACAAAATGCTCCTTGAGCACAAGGATGCTATCCGCGTAATGTGCCACAGCTGGGGCACAAAGCCGATAATGGATGGAAACGAGGTCAAGGGCGTTATCTTTGAAAGCAAGGAAGGACGCAAGGCTATCTTGGCAAAGACTGTTATCGACGCCACCGGAGACGGCGACATTTTCAAACAGACAGGCGCTCCGTTCTCAACTCTTGCCGACGGGGAAACACGTTCAAGCACCACGGCTCTCGTATGGCGCATAGGCGGAGTAAACTATGATCTTTTCTATGAATGGCAGAAAGCAAATCCGAATGAATTTACTGGGCTGCGCCGAAGCTTACCCAAGATCGCGGGCTTCCAATGCGCTCCGCTCCCAAGCGCACAAAACGATATCTGCTGGGTAAACAACTGGCATCCGAATCGTGACTGCGCAACGATAAAGGACGCAACCGAAACTGAAATGAATACAAGAAATACCATGCGCGACGTGCTGGACTACCTCAAGGAGGTTTGCCCAGTAGCGTTCAGAAACTCATTCATATATGATATAGCGCCGCAGCTCGGCACACGCGGCAGTTGCCGCCTGAAGGGCGAATACGTTATTACATCAAACGATTTTGCATTTGCGACAAAGCACGATGACGTTATCGCTTGGCACTCAACTATATGTATGATAAACGACTGCGCTCCCGTTGAAATTCCTTACCGCTCGCTGCTGCCTCAGAAGGTTGAAAACCTGCTTGCGGCGGGCCGCCATATCTCCGCTGACAATGTGGCTATTGACTGGGTTAACCTGATACCACAGTGCGTGGGCACCGGCCAGGCCGCCGGCATTGCTGCTGCAGTAGCCGCAAAGGACGGCGTAAACGTTCGCAATGTGGATATCCGCAAGGTGCAGAACATTCTAATAGATCAGGACGTTCCGCTGCCCCGAAACGACCGTGTCGACAAGTCCTACACCGAGGTTTGTGAGGCTTATGAATACGGGCTTTATACCGAGCTTGCAAGAAAAGCAAAGGCCGATGCCGAGGGACTTAGAGAATATCGCCAATCCAGCATTCCGACTGTTCCCAGTAATCATTAACAAATTATTTTGGAACGGGCAATATAGAAAGGAATAGTAGTATATGGATTTTGTTATGAACACAGAGGGCGAATACGGCAAGTACATGGTTCAGGAGTTAAAAGCGCCGAAGTTTTCGCCCGGGTTTGAAGAATTCTATAATACCTTCGCGAAGAGGGTTCTGTGGGTTGACAGCAATGTTGTTCCGGGCGCATTTCAATTCAGCTCCTCTTGGTATATGAAGGCATCGGATGTACGCCCCCTGATAAAGCATGACGAGCATTTACATGATGTTGACGAGCTTATCGGCTTTTACGGCTCAAATCCGGAAGATCCGAACGATCTCGGCGGCACAATAGAGATAGGCATAGGCGGCGAGACGCACCGTATCACGAAAAGCACGCTGATTTTTCTCCCCGCCGGACTTAAGCATTTGCCGCTTTCTATTATAGAGCTACATCGCCCCATCTTTCATTTCTCAGTTGTAATGTCCCCGGTTTACAGCACTACTCACACAAATACCGGTGAAACGAGTGTGCTGAACCAGCCACGCGATTAAGAAATATTAACCAAAAGAACCGTTGATTAATTCGACAATCGGCGGATGAGCAGATTAATTTCCTCAATTTCGCAAAAAGCAATGCTGATACATACTGTATTCCTGCGTTTTTTTGATCGAACTGATAAATTTCTCTGCATCATCCCTCAATGCGATTTAATCAGCGGTATTTTTATTTTTCGTGAAGGGAAAATTTGTTATGCCAATCAATACTGACGGTAAGCATGGCAATCTTGTCATGCAGGATTTGATATTGCCCGTAACGCATACAACTCCCGCTGCTACGGAGGCCTATGCGCGTTTTGGTAAGCGCTTGCATTGGGTCGACGGCAATAATATGCCCGGCGCATTTCAAATGAACACCTCGTGGTGGTATAAGGCAAACCGAGAATCCGTACTATCAAATACCGAAAGCCCTGTAGGAAGACCGCATACGCACAGCTATCCCGAAATACTGGGTTTTTACGGCAGCGACCCCGATGACCCGGATAATCTCGGAGGAGAGGTAGAGCTCTATTTAGACGGAGAAGTGCAAGTTATCACAAAAAGCAGCATGGTTTTTATTCCGCCGAATATGCCGCACTGCCCTTTACTAGTGAACCGTGTTGACCGGCCAATATTTCATTTTTCAGTTGTGATGAACAATGAATATACCTTTAGCCGAGATAACGGGTGAGCGCATTATTAAACAAATAGTATATTGTCAAGTATAAGGAGAGTGATAGAAATGAAGATAATCCGTGGCATATCCAGGTTTTTTACATGGCTTTGCATGGGCTTTATAGCGGCCCTCATGCTGCTTATGGTAGCGGAGGTTCTGGACCGAGCAATTTTTAACAGGTCAATTATGGGTTCTACCGAGTGGGCGCAGGTGCTGCTGCTTTGCAACATGACAGCACTGAGCTCCTCAATCCTCTGCAACCGTCAAATTAAAATTGACATGGTGACCTCCAGGCTCAGCCCCAAAGCACAGGTCATAATTGACACCGTAATGCTGACGCTGACCTTTGCTACCATAGCTTTCATTTCATGGCAGCAGCTCAGTTACACCATTGAGAGCTTTACGAACAAGATTTTCTATAATACCATAGGCCTTCCCCAGTGGCCGTTTATAGCTATGTTCACATTTGCTTATGCAGTTGGTGCGCTGACCACCCTTTCTCTTGTCGTAAGGAAAATAGCTTCTATGGCTAGCGGCAATTGGGAGCTTGAGGCGAAGCTTGAAGACATGGACGAGATATTTGTATTCGGCAGTAAAAAAAATGCTGAAATGCAGGGCGTCAATAGAGATAATGCCTCCGACGGTTCGGAAGGCGGAAAGGGGGACGAAAAATGAGTCCGGAGCTTATCGGCCTTCTTGGCATTATTGCACTACTCGTTCTGATGGCACTGAAAATGTGGGTGGGTGCGGCCCTGACGCTTGTGAGCGTCATAGGTATAATCATCCTCAGAAATTTAGACGTAGCCATGGCTGTTTCAGGGGCGTCGGCGTTTACAAACCTGAATACATATACCTTTACTGTTATCCCTATGTTTACCCTTATGGGCATGGTAATTGCTGAAAGTACTATGGGAAAGGACCTTTACGCCGCGGCTTACGCATGGGTAGGGCGTTTCAGAGGTGGTCTTGCCTCGGCAACTATAGTGGCCTGCGGTGTATTGGGTGCTATATGCGGTTCGACACAGGTGGCCGTGCTCGTTATGTCCCGTGTTGCAATGCCCGAGATGAAAAAGAACAATTATGAAGAATCGTTGGCAGCCGGTTGCGTTGCCGCAGGAGCGCCGCTCAGCATACTGATACCGCCCAGCATGGGGTTCATAATGTACGGCATACTAACGGAAAATTCAATTGGCAAGCTTTTTGCGTCGGGTATTGGTGTCGGCGTACTACAGATGCTCCTATATATCGTGGTTGTTGTGATCTTGTGCCGTCTAAAGCCGGAGCTTGGACCGCGCGGACCGAAGCTTGAGCTTAAGATAATGCTCAAAACGCTGCTCAAAATCCTGCCGGTGATGCTCCTCATGCTTCTCGTGCTTGGCGGAATATACTTAGGATTCTTCACCACTACCGAGGCGGGGGCTGTAGGTGCTCTTGGTGCAATAGTAATCTCTTTTGCGTTCCGCCAGATAACCGTTAAAAAGTTTAAAAAGGCGCTTAAGGATACCGCTGTGCTCTGCGGAATGGTGTTCTTCCTCGTTGCCGCTACTTATTTGTTCGTCACCTTTATGAGCCTTAGCCGCGTTCCGATGCTGCTCGCGAAAGTAATTATCGGCATGGCGGTCCCCAAGTGGGTACTGGCCTGTGCGCTCATAGTTTTATACTTTATTCTTGGCATGTTCCTTCCGGAGGTGCCCATGGTGGCTCTTACCATTCCCGTGTTTTATTCGGCACTGGTTAAAGTGGGCTTCGACCCAATCTGGCTTGGCGCATTTGTAGTTAAGCTTATGGCTGTCGGCTCCATTTCGCCTCCGGTCGGAATGACTGTGTTCACGATGGCCGGGGTAAGCGGCATAAAGGTTGAGAAAATATTCAAGGGCGTTCTGCCGTTTCTTGCTGTCGACGTTATAATACTCGCGCTTATGATCATTTTCCCGCAAATAGCGACTTTCATCCCCAGCCTGATGAAGTAACTATTGAAGAAATAGTATAAAAATTAAGGGAGGAAAAACAATGAAAAAACTACTGTCAATTATTCTTAGCGCGGTCATGCTGCTCTCACTTTTCAGTGCCTGCGGCAGCAAGCCGGTCACAAGCGCGCCCCCGGCGCAGAGCCCGCAGGCAAGTGCACAGCCTTCCGGAGCACCCAAGGATCTCGTCTATAACGGTCCCAAGATGGAGCTTACAGTCAATTTCTCCTCAGCAGAACCCGTAGCAAAGATTTATACCGATACTTTAAAGAGAATAACCGAGCGTACTGGAGGAAAAGTAACATTTGTTAATTATTTCAGCAACTCGCTTCTCTCCCCTGCCGAGGCGCTTAAGGGCGTCGGAACAGGCGTTTGCGACATCTCCGACGTCACAATGGCGAACTTCCCTGAACAGTTCGTATACAGCCAGCAGGTAATGAGCTACCCCTTCCTTGGCTTTACCAGCATTGCAATGGCCTCCGATATTATGAACAAAAACATCTACAATAATAAGCTTATGATGGATGAGTTCAAGGCCGCGAAAGTCTATCCCTTATTCTTTTTAGGAGTATGGGGAACAGCGATGGTACTAAAGAATGACGTTAAGATAACCACTCCTGATTCAGTTAAAGGACTTAAGCTCATTACAGACAACCGCATACTCAGCAAGTTCCTTGCCGACAAGGGAGCAACCCCTGTTGCACAGCCTCCCACGGAGTTTTTCTCCAGCATGAGCAACGGCGTTGTTGACGGAGTCATAAACGGTCTTCACGTTGTAAACATTTTTGGAGCGCTTTCAATTGCAAAGACGGTTTACATGTTTGAGAGAAGCTTCTCGACTGGCTGCCGCGCTATCTGCATCAATGACGCAAAATGGAACAGCTTTGACAGCACTTTAAAGCAAATATTCACAGAAGAGATGCTGGGCGACCAGCTTATTACCGAAGGTGCGGCATACTGGAAGGTGTCTGACCAGAGCCATCTCGACGATGCAAAAAAATGGAACATTCCGGTGAATTACATTAAGGGCGCAGATATGGAGGCATGGGCCGATGCTCTCAAGCCCTACGGAGACGAGACTTTGAAGCAGCTTAAAGACAAGGGCTATAAAGAGGTTGACAGTGTCCTTGAATTCTGGAAAAAATCAATATCTGAATACAACGGTAAGTACAAATAAACCATATAATACATAAACCATAATTTATATACATTTGGTTTAACAAACGAAGCGGGCTGAAAAATACTTTTCAGCCCGCTTTGTATTTGTATTTGGTTTTTGCAGAGATTACTTAAGTCCGGAGAGCTTGAGAATGTCGGGAATCTTGGACTCCCAGCCAAGAGCCATGATGTGTACGCCCTGGCAGTAGTCCTTACACTCTTTGATCAGACGGGCTGAAATCTCAACACCGGTGATGCCGGCCTTGGTCTTTTCCTTGTCGGCCTTAAGCTCCTCGATCATCTCGTCGGGAACGCTGATTCCGGCGACATTGGCGTTCATGTATTTAACCATGCCGACGTTCTTCGGAATAACGATTCCAAGCTGTACAGGTACGCCGAACTGCTTGGCTCTCTCCATGAATTTTATGAACTTCTCGGGCTCGTAAACAGCCTGAGTCTGGAAGTATTCAGCGCCGGCCTTAACCTTTGCTTCCATCTTTGCAAGCTGTACGTCAACGGAGTCGCTGCAGGGGGACACGACAGCGCCCTTAGAAAACTTCGGGGGCTCGCCGTCAAGCGGATTTCCGGCCATGTCTTCTCCACCCTCCATCTTCCTGATCATGTGCAGGAGGGATACGGAGTCCAGATCGAAAACAGGCTTTGCCTGAGGATTGTCACCAAGAGTGGTGTGGTCGCCGGTAAGGCAGAGAATATTGTCAATACCGAACATAGCCGCGCTCAAAATGTCAGACATAAGACCAATGCGGTTCCTGTCACGGCAGGTCATCTGGAAAATCGGGTTGAGACCCTTATCCTTCAGAGCCTTGCATGTTGCCAAGGAGCCGAGACGCATAACGGAAGACTGGTTATCCGTTACGTTGACCGCATGGACGTTGCCCTTCAAAAATTCATCTGCTTCGTGCAGCAAATGATCAATATTATAGCCCTTAGGGGGGCCTACTTCAGCCGTAACTACAAATTCGCCGCGCTGAAATAACTCGGATAGCATCATTTCTTATCGCTCCTTATAAAAATTATCATTAGCAAAATTAGGCCTCGTCCTGAGACTCTTTGAAGGGCTTCGCGTAATCGCGCACTTTTGCCTCGTATTTAAGAGTGTCGAGCTTGCCGAGCTTTTCGAGCTTGCGGTAAATACGCTCCCAGCCGCACTCCATGTCTTTGTTAACTTCGCACTTGCCGTTTTTCGCTCCGCCGCACTGACCGTTCACGAGGCTCTTTGAGCAGGCTGTTATCGGGCAGATTCCGCCGGTGCTGTTAAGATAGCATTCGCCGCACTGGCCGCAGTCAAACTCTAGCGGAGTAACGCCCTGGAAGCCCGGAAGCGGGCAGGTGTCACAGCAGGCGACGACTCTTTTGTTCTCGAGAAATGCCGCGACGGTCTGTACGCCGACGCCGCAGGAAAATACCAGTACCGTGTCAGCAGCTTCGATCTTATCTGCGAACTTTTTGAGCTGGAAACGCAGATTATCGGGATTGCAGATATAGTCTCTGGTAATTATTTCGGTTACATTTCCGCCTGCGGAAAGCTCCTTTTGAAGCTCTTCGGCCTCATGCTCGGGGAAATATACTTCCTTACAGCCGTGGCAGTTTATGATAACGGTTTTTCCCTTTGCCAGAGCTTCGATGGTTTCCTTTGATTTCAGTTGGGTAATGAGCATTTTATTTACCCTCCCTTATAGCTTTTTTTCCGATTTTTATCATGGTGACAATCGGAATTTTAGACGAACAAATTGTCTGGCAGCATCCGCACTCGATGCAGTCCATAACGCTCTGGTCCTTAAAGCCCTGCCAGTTCGAGGTGCCGGCGTACTTGGTGAAGTACAGGGGCTTCAGCTCCATCGGACAAACGTCGGCGCAGCGGCCGCACTTGATGCAGGGATAGGGCTCAGAGGTGACAGGCTCAACTGCGATGACGCCGTTTGTGCCCTTCATTACGGGAACAGAAAGATCACTGAGCACAAAGCCCATCATCAGACCGCCCATTTTAATGGTTACATCGTCAGTAGTTACGCCGCCGCAGTAGTCGACGAGCGCCTTGACGGGAGTACCGATTTTAACAATATAGTTGGCGGGGTTTTTGATTCTCTCGCCGGTCACGGTTACAACGCGCTCGATAAGCGGCATACCGGTTTTGATGGCGTCGGAAATGGCCTTGACGGTGCTGACGTTGCTAACAACCGCGCCAACATCGGCGGGCAGTCCGCCGGACGGAACGCTGCGTCCCAAAACCCTCTTGATAAGCATTTTTTCCGCGCCCTGCGGGTACTTGGTTTTAGCTACGACAACCTCGATGTTGTCTATATCGGCCGTCTTTGCCTGCATAACCTCGATAGCGTCGGGCTTGTTGTCTTCGATTGCGATGATGCCCTTTTCAGCGCCGGAAGCCTTAAGCATAGCCTTAAGTCCGTAGATGATGTCATCTGCATACTCGACCATAACGCGGTGGTCGGCGGTGAGAAGCGGCTCGCATTCGCAGCCGTTGAGAAGAACGGTATCGACCGGCTTCGGCGGCTTCATCTTGACGGAGGTCGGGAAGCCTGCGCCGCCCATGCCAACGATGCCCTTTTCGCGGACAAGCTCGACGAGCTCATCTGCAGTCATGGAATCAAGATCTCCGGCGGGCCTTACGGACTCGTGCAGAGTGTTCTTTCCGTCAGACTCGATTACAACGGACATTACGTTTCCGTTTGTGGCATGAAGTCTCGGCTCAACAGCGAGTACCTTACCGCTGACGCTTGAGTGAATGTTTGCGCTGATAAAGCCCTTGGCCTCACCGATCTTCTGGCCGACCTTGACGAGGTCTCCGGCGGCAACAATCGGCTCTGCGGGTGCGCCGGCGTGCTGACACATGGGTATAACAACGGTATGTACCTCGGGGAAGACCTTAAGAGAGAGGTGCTCGCTGTATTCCTTGTGCTCCGAGGGGTGAATTCCGCCGTAGTAACCCTCAAAACGCTTTTCTCGGACAGATTTGACGTATTCGTTGATTAGCTTGAAGTTTACCTTTGAGTAGTCGCGAACCTGAACCGGCTGATTGAGAAATTCCTGAAGCATACCTTGCTTGTCGAGCTTCTCATAGATCTTCTGCCAGCCGCAGTCCATGTTCTTGTTGACTTCGCATTTGCCGTTTTTTGCGCCGCCGCACTGACCGTTGATGAGGCTCTTCGAGCAGTCAACAATGGGACAGATGCCGCCGGTAAGGTTTAAGTAGCACTGGCCGCAGGCGTCGCAGAGCGTTTTTGTCAGTGCCATGCCGTGATTGCCCCTGAAAGCTGTAGAATCGCTGGCAGCATAAACAGGCTTTTCTGATAAATCGGCAACCGTCTGTATGCCGAGACCGCAGGAAATAACAAAAATGTTATCTACGCCCTCAGGCAAAACGGACTGAAGCTTCTTCTCAGTCGTTGTCTTGTTGCACAGAAAATCTACCTTTGCGCAGCCTACGAAAGTTTTGCCCTGCTCCTTGGCAAGCTCCTCAAATTTGTCGCATTCCGGCTCTTCAAATGTTTCAAGTTCCTTGAAGCATTTGTTGCAGGCTACAACAAAAATGTTTTGCTTATCGGCAAGTAGTGGGGCCAACTCTTCAGCCCTTTTCAGCTTGAACTTGGTGTAATCTTCCAATTATATTCCCCCCTAGACAATGTAAAAAGATCCTCGCTATATTAATAAAATATTTCGCGAAAATAAACAATGGCGCGCTCTTCCAGAGCGCCTGAACTAAGCGTACATACGCTAAGTTCCTACATGTACAATATATTAACAGCCGTTATTATATCATAAAATGTTTTTTATCAACAATAATCAGAAAAAGTTCGGTTGATTTTTATATAAAAACAAAATAATTTTCATTTGGAACTGGCGAATGTGTTCAGCATATGGATTTATAGGCAAAAACCGCCGGTTTAAAGGCGGACTTTGTATTTCGAATGCTTGAACAGCATTTATAAGCGTTCCAGCAGCATTTCAGCAAACTCGTCCAGATCCTCGGGCATGCCCTGCTTTAGCTCCCCGCATTTTGAGCAGAAGGGGCGCGCGTTGCGTTCTCCGCGCAGAAACATGGATTGAAGTCTCCATAGGTGGATGCTGTTCCAGACCTTTTTGGGAGACTTGTAAGCACCGAACTCATTTCCAAGAGGCAGGACGCGCTTCCAGTCAAAGCGGCACATGCTGTAGCTGCCATCGGAGTTTATCGCAAACTCATAAAAAATATAGGGACAGACCTTAACTTCATGGGCTTCATAGCCGAGTATGCCCACATTTTCGTTTATTTCCACCTTTTCCTGCTTGAAGGTGGGCCAATAATCGATGGCATGCTCAACGGATATGCCGTCGGTTATGTCGCCGAAGGTGTCGTAAAATTGCTGTATTTGTTCCTCTGTCAAAATGTCGCCGTTTATTTTTATGTTCATTTCACACTGCTTGCGGTTTTCGTAAAAAAAGGCGATGTTTTCGACAAATTTTTCGTAGTCTATCTTGTATCGTGAAAAATCCTCATACTGCTCAGCATTTATGCCCTCAACTGATATGTTGATACGGTCAAGTCCAGCTTCTATTATTTTTAAGCTCAGCTCAGGAGTCAAAAGCGAGCCGTTTGTGGTGGTGTCAACCTTTTCGCAGCAGCCGGATTCCTTTGCATAGCGCACCATGTCGGGGAAATGGGGATTAAGCAGGGGCTCACCGTCCTTATATAGGCGTATTACCCTTACCTTGTCATCAAATTCGCAAACGCCGTCGATAATGCGCTTATACAGCTCGAAGTCCATTATTCCGTGTCCGCGGCCCCTGGTGGATTTCATTATCTCGGGGTCACCCGTCGGACAGAATTTGCACTGGAAGTTGCACTTATCGCAGGGGTCAATATATATGACATAAGGCGTTCTAAGTGGAATGGCGTCCTTAAGCTCATTGCGATCGTATAAATCTATGCGTGGTTTTATCTGCGCTTTCATGTTTGCCTCCGATTATTGGATAGAGCTGAGAGACCTGAAGAAAATTCAAGTGGGCTCCAAATTGCCTCGATTATAATATATAAGCTAGCAAATGACAAGGCAATAATCTGGATGGAGCAGTACAAAGCTAAAAGCAGTCACCCCTCAAGAAATGAAGGATGACTGATTTTTTAACATCACTCGGTTTTTGGCTCTCTGGCTTTCATCATTAAAACCCATTCACATTCGCATATCACCTTGCCGCCGTGGTTTACGAGATTCGCGCTCATCTTCAGAACACCTCGCCCGGGCTTTTTGCTCGGAACAAGCTCTGTAGGCGTCATTTCAAGGTGAACCGTATCCCCGATTTCAAGAGGAGCCTTATACTTGATGCTGAGCTCCATGAAGGCGATAGTGGTTCCGGCAAACATACCAGTTTGATTGGACATACCTGTCATTATGACGGGGCCGAGCATGCCGTGGGCAATTCTTTTTCCGAACATGTTGAGCTTTCCGAATTCCTCGTCTGTGTGAAGAGGGTTGAAATCGCCCGAAAGTCCGGCGAAATTTATTACGTCGGTCTCAGTTATAGTTCTTGCCTGACTTTTATAGCACTTGCCTACCTCAAAATCCTCAAGATAAAAGCCTTCCATTTTAACGTTCCTTTCTTGTATGTGTACTATTGATTAATAATATTTCGGAGGGCGTTTCTCCTTAAATGCCTTGAAACCCTCGATTTGGTCAGATGTTCCGAAGCTGGCGGTCATATAGCCGAGCTCGATATCCTTGCCGACATCGACACCGACGCTCTCTCCCGCTGCAAGCGCGGCCTTGAGAAGGGATATGGCGGAGGCGGAATTTTTTGCGATAATTTCGGCTTCTGCCTTGACCTCGGCGGCAAACGCGTCCGCGGGTACGACCTTGTTTATAAGCCCAATCGAGAGAGCCTCGTCAGCCTTAATACGGCGGCCGGTAAACAAGAGCTCCTTAGCCCTAATCGTGCCAATGCACTTTGGGAGGCGCTGCGTTCCGTTAAAGCCGGGCACGATTCCGAGCGTGACCTCCGGCATCGCAAAGGAAGCCTTCTCGTGCGCAATCCTAATGTCGGTGCAAAGCACAAACTCACAGCCGCCGCCGAAGGCGTAACCGTTTATCGCGGCTATTGTGGGCTTGGGCATGGTTTCAATGCGGCGAAAGAGAGCCGCGCCCCTGCGGGAATACTCGATTATGCCCATTGTGTCCTTGCTTTCCATCTCGGCAATGTCAGCACCTGCAATAAACGCCTTGCCCTCGCCTGTGAAAACGACGACGCGAACTTCCTTGTCGGCAGATGCTTCTTCGACAGCTGCGGAAAGCTCGTCTAAAAGCTGTGAGTTAAGGGCGTTCATCGCCTCGGGTCTATGAAAGGTTATGGTAGCGATACCGTTTTCCCTGGCGTAAAGTATATACTTATAGTCCATTTGTTCCTCCCAATTATTTATCCGATTTCCAGACATAAAGCGCGCCGTTTTCGAGCATCGACTCAATCTTATTATCATCGTAGCCGAGCTCCTTTAAAACCTCCGGGCCGTTTTCACCTATGAGAGGGGCGACCTTCGGCATGGCTTTTTCTATGGAATCGAAGTAGCCGGGCGTGCGGGTTATGCGGCGGACGTTTCCATTAGGACACTCAAGGTCGTAGTAGCAGCCCATGGCCTCCGCCTGCGGGTCCTCGAGCATTTCCTGCCAGTTAAAGGCAAGGGCGTGGGGGATATCGCCGTCAACGAGGATGGTTTTCCACTCAGACCATTTTTTGGTTTTGAAATATGTAAGCAGTATATCGGTAAACTCATGCAGGAAGCCACTCTTGACCATGTCTGCCTGAGGCCAGTACTTGCCGCAGTCAACGAGGTCCTGCCGTCCGATAGCCTTGCAGAAGTGCTTAAAGCGCTGGTCGTAATCGGGCATTGCTATCTGAACTATACGGTCGTCGGCTGTGGTATAACCGCCGTTGAGCGGGTTCGTGTTGTTGTACATGCCGATGGGGAAGGTGCGGGCGTAGCCGTCGTACTGGGAGGCCATCAGCATGATGGAGTGGTTCCATATAGCGTTCTCATATAGGCTTGCGACGACGAGATCACCTTTTCCGGTTTTCTGAGAGCGGAGATAAGCGGTCAGAACGTTGAGAGCAAGCACAAGACCCACGTTGTTGTCTCCGATGCCGGGAATAGCGGGATGCGGAGGCCCTCCGGCGCGGCGGTTGACATGTATGTATCCGCCGCGGCTTAAAAAGGCAGTCATGTCGTAGCCCGGCAGATCCTTGTCCGGCCCCTTTACTCCGTAGCCGGTGCACATGCCGTAGATAAGCTTAGGAAAGCGCTCCTTTATAGAATTATAGTCAAGCCCTGCGCGCATTAAAGCTTGCTCGCGCCAGTTTGTGATGAGAATGTCCGCCGTAGCTAGGAGCTTTAAAAACGCTTCCTTGCCCTCGGGATTTTTCATATCGAGGGAAATGCAGCGCTTGTTTCCGTTGAGGTATTCCCAGGTGGTATTCTCCAGCATATCCTGCGGACGCCCCTCGTTTACGCCGGTATAGCGGAGAGGGTCACCCTGTGCGCTTTCGATAATTATTACGTCTGCGCCGTGGTCGGCAAAGTATCTTGCGGCGGCGGGGGCCGCTACGAAATTGGCGAGCTGTATTACTCTGACTCCTGATAAGGCCAGGTCCATTTTTTTTCCTCCTCAAGTATTATTAATAAGCGAAACGAAGACATTTGTTTATATTATACTACATTATTTCACAATCAGGGCAAATTTTTATTATAAAATTGCCCTGATTGTCGAAAAAGTCCCGAATAGGGCAGAAGCTCGTCAGAGCTTTTATGCGTAGCCGAACAAATAACAAAGCGGTATGAGCAGACATAGCGAGATTGTAGGTATGACAACATTGGTGACACCTGCCGCTATGTAAGAGGTCTTGTGGGTGTTTCCTGTGTAATTAATAACCGATACAACCAGACCGCAGTGGGGGAGGGAGTCTAGTGTGAGCGCGGCGAGCGATACGCATCTCGCAAGTCCTTCAAGCTGTGCTGTGGTCGTAATAAGGCCGGTATCTATGTAGTTCGCTTTTACGACCGGCAGAGCGATGCCCTCGCCGCCCGTACCTGAGCCAGTTATGCCCGCGATGAGTCCTACCGCTATACTCGCAGAGATAAGCGGCGAGCCACCGATTTTGGTAATAGCGTCGGTCATTATCGTGAAGGCTGGCAGAGTTTTGACAACAGTGCCGAAGCCGACTATGGCAGCGGTGTTGAACAGTGTAATGAGGCCCCCCGTAGTGCCTGCGGTGAGGGTTTTCCAGATGTTTTTCCAATTAAGATTTGCGTAGAAGCATATGAGGGCCGCAACTATGCCTCCGGTAAGAGATGGGGCGACGCCAATCTTTGTTGCGTTGAGAAGTACAAGCAGGACTACCATTGGTACAAGGCTGAGCCAGAAGTTGGGGAGCTTTTTCCCCTCTATGGCCTTCATTGCCTCTTCGTCGGCCGCCGTAGCCTCGAAATGCTTGCCCTGCTTTTTGGCTCTGCGCACGCAGTAATATATCCAAATGAAAACAAGAACCATTTCAAAGGCGGCAGCAATCATGCCAGGAGCGAAGGCGGCAGTGGTGCTGACCTTGAGAAACTGAGTGGGAATTAAGTTGTGAGCCGCGGGGGAACCAGGCATCATCGCGGTAGCAGTACCGGCGCCGGCAAAATAAAGCGCAGGAAGGAGATGCCGAGTGATGTCGGCCTTCTTAAACATAGAGAGCATGAGGGGATACATTGCGAAGAAGGCGACAAATACGGATACGCCGCCGTATGAAAGCAGGAAACCGGCAAGGATTATGGAGGGAACTATCGCTTTTTCGCCAAGCTTATTTATTATGCCGCCTGCTATCGCGTCGGCAGCTCCCGACACTTCAAACAGCTTTCCGAATATGGCACCAAGTATAAATAGCCAGAAATAGCTTCCGAAATAACCTGAAATTCCGCTGACATAGGTTGTGACTATCATATCCATAGCTTTAATATTCGCCGCTGTAAAAAGTGCGGTGGTGACAACTAAGAATAATGAGGAGATAAGCGCGGTGAAGAAAATTGGGACGCCTCGGAAAACTAGAACTATTAGCAGCGCTAAACCGAGAACCATCAGTACGACCTGCATTGCAAAAATCCTCCCTCTTCCATATTTAATTATGATTATGTAAATACGCTTTGAGAAAGGTGCGTTTTTAAATCCCCCCGTTTTAAAAAGGCACCATCTGCTTAGCGGCTTACGGAATAATTATATTTGCGGAAATGCAAAAAATGAACAATCCTCAGATTTTACTCAAAGGATTTAGCATAGTGAAAAAGCTACACATAATACCACCGTTATCCTAATAGGATTAGTACAAGGCTTGTTTGGGGAAAATGCTTGCACATTCGTTTGACCTGTGCAAAAATGGAGGGAAACAGGATGTTAAATGCTCTGCAAATCAGGGACGAGTATTCTATGCGAGATGCCGAAGTCATGGAAGACAGGCTTATACTGTTGATCTTAAAGAAAATGAACTGCGTTTATGCGGGAAGGCTTCTAAGACTAGTCGAAGCGCTTACTTTACCTGTAATATTGTTTGTGCTTGCCGCAGTCACATTTTATGTCTTAAAAAACAAGCTCAGCCTTTATATTCTGCTGGCTCCGCTCGGGATTTTGTCGGTGTATATTCCTAGTGCTATTGGCAGTATGAAAACGCGTAGACAAAATTCGGGGATAAGACACGATATCAAAAGGTGCGGTGAGCATTTTTTGATTGCTCAGGCAACCTGCATCGGTAAGAACGAGCAGACCTTTTTCTCTGGGAAGAAGCTTTGCAGCCTCAAGGTCGGCCTGCGCGGCGGGCAAAGAATTGAGAGCATTCCGATATTTGAGCCGTATTACAGGGGGATCAAGGTCGGCAGTGAAGTTGCGCTGATTATTTCTTCGAGCGAGGGGGCGGAGGTGCTGTTCGCTATCCCTAAGTATGTGCTGAAGCCGCACACCAAAACAGCAAAGCTGGAAGCGGATAAGACGGCGCCGATTTCTGAAGAGCTTCTGCGTCCCTTGAGTGAAGAGGACAGAAAAATGGCGCTGGAATTCGGGGCTTATAGGAATAGGCTGAGAGTCATACACTACGGAAGAGCTTATATTATCTGCTCGCTCCTCTCGGCAGCCTTTTTTGTGACAGCGGTCATACTTAATAGTGTATATATAAATCTTTCAATCGTCATTTTGTGCTGCATCGCCGCTGCGGTAGTGATGTATTTTGCGGAGTGGAGGCAGTATAAGAAAATGGTTTTGGAAAAATGGGATAAGCTGAGTTGTCTTGACGGAAAGGTGTCAACCAAGACGGAAGATTCTGAAAACAAGGGAAAATACATCGAGATAGAAGACCTCGGCGGAAAGAGGATTTTTCGCTCAACCTCGCAGGAGGATTATATAATCTTCGAAAAAGGCAGCCCCGTCCTGCTTATTTATAAGGACGGAAAGGATAAACCGATAATTTGCATGAAAAGTCTGCCGGCATAAGCCGCTATTTGTTTAGCAGAAAGGAAATACTTATGAAAGAGTGCAACTGGGAAACAGCAATAAACAGCAGACGTTCGACCAGAAGCTTTGAGACGCGGGGGCTTGATCGTGATACTATCGAAGCCCTAAAGCGCAGAGTTGCCGAGCTTGAGGTTCCGTTCGAGCATGCTGTTGAGGTGAAGTTTTTTAAGGCCGCTCCGACGAAGAAGCTCTATATGGCTTTCGATTCGCCTGCGGACAATATGGCGTTCATGTCCGAAACCGACTATGTATCAATATCCAAGGCCGGCTTTGTTGGCGAGCTTGCCGTCCTGCTTGCAACGGAGCTTGGCATTTCAACCTGCTGGTACGGGCACTATAATATGGAGGAAATGGAAAGGCTGCTCCCCCATCTTGGCGAGCACGCTAAGGAAAAGCAGCCTAAATGGGGCTACGGAAAGGATGTCGTCGAAGGGCGGCGTGTAATTGCTGTTTCGCCGCTTGGCTATTGGAGCAAAAAGGGGCTGAGGCTTTTTGACCGCATACAGGAAAATGCGGTAAGCTTTAAGCGCAAGGCCATAGATGAGCTTTTGCTGGGAGATGTTCGTGAATCACATCTATCTGAGCCGATAACATTTGCTTTAGATCTTGCCAGAAAAGCTCCGTCAGCCGCGAACTTTCAGTTCTGGCGCTTCAAGGTTGAGCCTGACCAGAAGACTATATATGTTTCCATGCCGGAGGGCTACAAGCACCCGAAGTGGGAGCACCCGAATGTGGATATCGGCATAACGGCGTGTCAATTGTGGCTTGGATTATTGATTAAGGGCATTGAATGTGAAATAGATATTGAAGAAGTCAAAGGCTGCGCCGTTTGGAAATTCAGTTTAAAGTAATAATCTCTGCATATAAAAACAGGGCTTCGAGAATTTCTCGAAGCCCTGTTTAGCGTGCAAAACTCCCTCGCAGGGATATTTGAATCATTTTTCCGGGAATTCACTTCTCGGAAAAATACC
This sequence comes from uncultured Oscillospiraceae bacterium, assembly GCA_964418735.1. Classification (GTDB taxonomy): domain Bacteria; phylum Bacillota; class Clostridia; order Oscillospirales; family Oscillospiraceae; genus DUPK01. The sequence continues at coordinate 25,596 of CAYQMY010000001.1, forward strand.
ACAGCCCGCGCAAATCGTGCGCGACCGGGGGTATCGCGGCCAAGGCCGCGTATCTAGGGGGTATTGGATACCCCCTGGAGATTGTTCTTATGTTGAGCAAATCAGTATGATTTCAGATACCCTTCCGTAAGCTATGCTAAAAACAATAGAGCACCAGGGTGAGGCTGTTCCGGGATAGTACGCATAGCCGAAATCCACTCCGGATGAGGGGTCAAACTCATATTGCTGAAGCGCGTCTCCGTAGACCGCAATAAGATCCTGCCTCGTGCTTCCGCAGCGGATTCCGTTTTTAAGTTTGTAGTCCGTGGAGGTTACATATATGCCGAAGACGTAGATTCCGCCCGCAGAATAGTCGGCGCGCAGATAGTTGAGCCTTCCGAAACCCTGATAATCGGAGTAATAGCTGCCGGTGCCTTGAGCAAAGTCGCTTCTTTCACTTACCATGGGCAGATACTTAAATAATTCCAGTACATATTCGGACTGATAGCCGAGGCCAATGCCTCTCCCATAAAGGTCATAAAGGACATACTCGGGGCCGTGGTACTTGATATCAGTGTTGGTTGGCAGTATTTCAAAACGCCTGCGATATTCCGGCAGGGCAAGTCTCATAATAATTGCGGCAGACTCGGCGCGGGATATCATGTCGTAGGGACGAAAATTAAGCGTTCCTGCGTCCCCGCTGAGGACTCCGGCCCGATAAAGCGTAAATATGCTCTCGGAGTTCGGTGTGTTTATGGATACGCCCGGTATAGAATTAATAGTGTTAATCTGCCAAAGCTCCCCGAAGGGAAGTGTGTTTTCGAATATGTAAGCAACATCGGCTCTCGAAGCATAGGCGTCGTAATTTGAGAAATGATCTGCGGCAATTATGCCGTTTCTGATTGCATAGTCAACATAGTCGATATACCAGGGCTGTTTAGAGATATCAAACGAAGCTCCGTAATCGGAATATATGCTGTGCACCACGGCGGCCATTTTTATAGCCTCGCAGAGTCTAAGCCCATCCTCCGGATAAAAAGCGCCGGTTTCCGTGCCGTTCATTATTCCAAGCTCATAGGCTGTCTTTATGACCGCCTGACTCTTCATGCCATACCACTCTGATTCGTTTACATCCCAAAACCTGCCTTCCGTGTACGTATAGCGGAGAGTGAAATTATACATTGACGGGCGTCCCACGCTGCCCTCGGCTGTCGCGGAGAAGCCCGTCAAAATTATGGTGAGGGCTAATAATAGGGTAACTATTTTTTTCACTGATTTATCCTTTCTGTAGGGTATAGTTTACATAAATACTATTACAGAAAGGACGCCGCTTCAAATGCAATTACTGGTATCGTGCTATGCTTCTAGGGGGAATCCAATTCCCCCTAGATACGCGGCCTTGGCCGCGATACCCCCGGTCGCGCACGATTTGCGCGGGCTGAGGAATTTTTCCGAGAAGTAAATTCTCGGAAAAATACATTTAATTTTCCCTGCGAGGGAGTATTTTGACAGTTAAAGGCGTCCGGGGTGTTCCCGAACGCCTTTTTATATATGATATATATATCAGACCAGCGCGCCGAGCAGGAGGATTTCCTCGTTTTGGCGGTATATAGTCGGGAACTGTGAGATGGGTAGGGGGTTTACGCCTCTGCCAACCTCAACTGTGAAGCCGGGGCGCCTGAAGTCCTGAATGAACCAATCCTTGTACCCTGCGTAAGAGGCCTCGCCCGGATTTTCCGAAACGATATAACCGCTCACCCTTGAAAACAATCTCGCGATGTCGAGAGACTCGGGGGGCTGAAGGTCTAGGAACGTATAGAAAATGACCTCGCCCTGGGTATGGTAAGCGATTACCAGCCTAAAATTGCGCCCTCTCGTGAAATCGTACATTCCTGCGGATTCAGGCTCTGTGAGGGGGGCCTCGCCGCCGTAATCCCTCGGCGCGGGGCCTGTGATGCCCTGCTCTAATTCAAGATCCTTTTCTCTTTGCCACTCGGCGGGATAATTAAGGTTAATATCCACACCCCGGATATTTGCCTTCCAAACTCTCGGGAGAGGAAGGCCGGTTTTGTTAAGGCGCGCCGCCTGTATGTATGCGGGATCGGAGTAGTTTGGCCAGTAATTTACCAGATCGACGCCGTCGGGATTGACCATAGGCACTATGTAGATGCTTGATTTGTTAAAGATATCTCTGACGCTGTAGTTTCCAAGACGGGTTCCGGTGGAATAGGCTTTGGAGAAGTTTTCGATGAATTTCATAAGCAAGGTTGTCGTTATCCACTCGTTAGCGTGATGTGAGGCGTTGTACGAAACCTCGTTCGGACCGTTTCCAAGCCTTATAACGAAAAGGCTTTTGCCCATTACGCTCTTTTTTTCAAGTGCTGTTACCTCTAAAAATGGGTATCTTACTTTTAGGGCACGAATCTGTCTTTCCATTATTTCGTAGGTGTAATCTATATCAGTAAAGACGACATCAATTCCGTAAGGAACTATAATTTGCTGTCCTATACGCAGAGAATTGGGATCGATTCCGGGGTTCGCGGTCTGTATCGCGGAGACGGTAGTATAAAACTTCCTTGCTATGCTGTAAAGTGTGTCGCCAGATCGGATAGTATAGGTGGCGTAGCCGAGCAGGAGCCTTTCGAATTCAGCCCAAGTCAAGGGGCCTACAACTCCGTCGGGAGTAAGCCCGTTGTCGCTTTGAAAATCAATTACAGCCTGACGGGTTCTTGGGCCAAAGCTGCCGTCAACCGCGCCGGGGTCGTAGCCTATCCGGTTCAAAAGACTCTGGACTAATTTCACGTTGGGGCCCGTCGAGCCCAATGTTAATATTTCCATTTAAATTCACTACCTTTAAATTATTATTGTTATTTCGCAACCATTATATTTTATTGTGAAAAAACAAAAACAGTGCCTATCCGCTTGGCAGATAAGCACTGTTTAGTCCCCCGAGAAATCATTAGCTCAGTATAGACTTCCAGAACATTTTGAATTTATCGGGCTTTTCTCGGTCAGACGGCTCAGCCGCAAGAATATCGGTTTCGGCGAGAACACTGCCGTCCATTTCAAATATTATCCGTCCGACCTTTTGACCAACGTTTACGGGGGCATATATAAAGCTTGGAAAGTAAACCTTCATCTTTACCTGCTGCTTTTCTTCTGAGCTCAGGTATGCCGTGATGTCCTTGTCGTAGCGGCATTTTATGCTCTCCTTGTCTCCGCCGATTATATTTACTGAAAGCTCAGGAGGCTCGGTGAACAGCGATTGCCTTTTGAGCTTTTCAAAGCCGTAATTTAAAAGCTCGGTGTGGCCGTTCCAGTCGTCATGACAGTTAAGGGTAGCGGCGACAAGCATCAAACCTTCGCGCTCGGCGCAGGTAACGAGGCATCTTCCGCTTTTTTTCGTGTAGCCTGTTTTGACGCCGATACAGCCCTTGTAGAGCTTTAGCATTTCGTTGTGATTGCACAGGAGCCGCCCGTCCTTGACTCCGTTATAGCTAACCCTTTTTGCATAAGTTGAAGCGATTTTTTTAAAATCCTCGTTTTGCATTGCTGCCGCGCCAAGCCGCGCTAGGTCAGACGCGGTGGTATAGTGCTTTGCGCCGTCAAGCCCCGAGGGGTTCTCAAAACTGGTGTTTAAAAGACCAAGCTCGACGGCTCGGGCGTTCATCCTCTCGGCAAATTTTGCTATCGAACCGTCAAGGCAATATGCGACTGCGTTAGCCGCGTCGTTTCCGGATTCGAGCAGCAGCCCGTACACTATTTCCCTTAAGCTGATTTTTTCGTCGGGAAGAAGACCCATTGAGGAGCCCTCAACCTTTAAAGCTTCCTTAGGAACAGTGACTATCGTGTCAAGCTTTCCCGATTCACAGGCCAGAAGCCCTGTCATGATCTTGGTTGTAGACGCCATGGGAAAACGTCCATCAGAATTCTGGTTTTTAATCACGCGTCCGGTGGACGCTTCTATGAGTGCATAGCTGCCCGCCGATATTGCGTAGCATTTTGAGGTTAATACAAAAACCATTATAATTAACAAACTGATTTTTCTGAAAAAATTATACAAGATAAACACCTACCCTTGATATAAACAGTTTTAACAGCTGACTATTTTATTATTAAGGTTGTGTTTTAAAAAATATTGGCAATTTCGAGGTTTGAACTCATAAGCTTTTAATGGTATTTATAAAGCGCTAAGCTATGGGGGTGCCAATATGGAAACCGAAAAAATCAGCATGGTCGCGAGGCTTTGCGAAGTTCAGAAAAAAATCGAAGCCGAAAATATGCCGCTGAGCAGCCCGTGCGGGGAGTGGTGTAAGCGCTGTCTCTGCGTATCGGAAACTGAATTTGTACAAATTGTGGACTTTCTTTTAAACAACTTTGCTAAAGAAGAAATCCTGAAAATAATAAGAGAGTCAAAAAGACAAATGAATATGCTTGAAAAAGAGCGGCCCGAGACAGCAGAAAAAATTAAAGGAACTATACTTTTGAAAGACCTCTTAAAATTGGACAAAACGGAGCTTCCGTTCAGCTGCGTATTTTGTGATGAAAGAGATGGATGCATGATAGAAAAGGTCAGACCTTTGAAATGCAGAACCGCCGAACATGGAGAAGCAGAGGAGCGTGCAGACTTCGAAAAGGATATTTATAGTTTCATTTTCCTGAAGAAGGATGATGCTGTAATAATAAGAAGGCCGGAGCCGCTTTTCTACTACTTCGCTATGATTTTCAGAGACGAAAGAGAGCTTGATGAAATAAGAGAGGCGGCCTTTTTTCGGGGGATATTAAGCCTCGATGAAGCCGCGTACATAAGTGAGCTTTGCGGCGGATAAAAAGCAGATGACCCCGGCCAAGCCGCGGTCATCTGTTTTCGCTTGTGAAGCCTTAGAATATTAGAAAGGAGGAAAATAGAAAGTTATCGTGTACGCAGACGTAGCTCTAGCCAGTCGAGCCCGAGCCAGTCGCCTGCGCCCGCGGTGGAGGTGTTTTCTATGGTGACAAGGTTGCTTGGCCTCGCAGGTATGCTGAACGTTAAATCACGCCAGTTGTTAAAGATTCCGCCGAAGGGCACGCCATGCTCCAGAAAAAGCCTGCCGTTATGAACCACGTTCCCGTTGATTGTTATTTTTGCGCAATAGCGGTTTAAGGGCACGTTTAAATGGTCGTCAAGTACGGCGCGTATGATCAGCTTTGCGTCAAGCCCGCCGGAAAGCAGTAAGAACGAAGGAAGGTTTAAAGTCCACGCTCCGAGATTTCCGGTGTATAGGATATCCGCGTTTCTGCTGGGATTGCCGTAATTTGGATAGCCTGAAAGCTGCTTGAATACAACTACTTCATTTTCGGCGCGGTTGTCGCTTAGAATCGGAGCGCGTGCGGCAGCTGCGCAGCCGGCAGCAACGCGCGCCGTATCCGCTGCGCTTAAAATTGAAGTTCTACATCTGCGATGGCATGACGGCATGTTATCAGCTCCCAAATAGATTGCATTACATATTATTCCGTCAGCGTCTTAGTTGCCATCAAAGCAGAGAGTTTTATTTTTTTAATTTCAAATAATTTTATTAATAAAAGGAAATATAATGGTAAGAATATTGTGAAGGAGCAGCCTCAAATATTATTCCAGAGCTCAAAGCTTTGGGAACGGATGGAGTAGAAATATGGACAGATTATCATTGGCTTTGGTTATAATCGGCGCACTGAACTGGGGAAGCGTTGGCATTTTCGGCTTCGATTTTGTAGGAGCGTTATTCGGCGGACAGCTTTCCACGGTAAGCAGAGTTATTTTTGCTATTGTTGGACTTGCTGGTCTATGGTGTATTTCGCTGCTTTTCAGAGAGCGCGAGGTCGTAAGAAGAAAGCATGAATAAACAAAAAGGCAGCGAGGGAGTTCTTTTACAGTATGCAAAAGGCAGCGGATTCGCTGCCTTTTTATTTATCTAAAAGTGTTTTTATTCTGAAACAAGATCTGAAAATGTCCCTTCGAAGTATATTTTGAGGGGGTTTTTTGGAGGGCCTTCAAGAAGCTCCCCGCTTGTGCTGAATCTGCCGCCGTGCGCCGGGCAGTCCCAGGTCTTTTCGGCGCTGTTGAAATTAAGCTCGGTTGACATATGAGTGCAGGAAACGTCGAGAATAGTCACGCTGTCGTCAAAGTCCCTGTAAATTCCGGCCTTGTGCCCGTCAAAGTTTATTACGCGCCCCTCGCCCTGCTTGAGGTCTTTAATGCTTTCGGGCGCTTCAAGCTTGGATTTAATAAGTTCAACAATCGGGCTGATAACGCCGTAGAGCGTCTTGCCCGGGGAGCTTAAAAGGTCCCTCCGGTCCCTTGAGTAAAATTCTTCAAATTCGCACCTGCCGTCTGAAATCAATTCCGATATCATAATTCCGGCAAGTGTTCCGGTGGAAAGACCCCATTTTTTATAGCCTGTTCCGACATAGATGTTAGACTTGTCTGAAATTCTTCCTATATAGGGGATGCTGTCGGGGGTATCGTAATCCTGCGCCGACCATCGAGCGAGTAGCTTGTCAACTCCCGCAATGCTCTCTGCAAAGCCTAAAAGATTATCGTAATGAGTCTGCGTTTCTTCTTTGCTTCGGCCGGTTGTGTGATCCTCTCCGACTACAATCAAAATCCGCTCCCCGTTTTCCTCGTGTGTCCTTATTGAACGGCTGGGTCCGCTGAGATTTATATAGCTCCCGTCCTCCCAAGGCCTTTTTGCCATTACCGCTATGCCGTAAGACCTTTTTGGGTAAAGGCGCGCAAAAAACAGGTTGGGCCCGTCGTAGATCGGGTACTGGGTAGCCTGTACAAGATGTTTTGTTTTGATTTTAATGCCGTTGTCGCAGTAGACGACTATTTCTTCGCCGTCTTCAACCTTGGAGGCCTTTGTATCGCAGTATATTTTTGCTCCCATTGCTACTGCGGCCTTCGCAAGGGAATTTACATATCTGACGGGATGGATTACCGCCTGATTTCTAAAGCCGACCATCCCAAAGTTTTCGTTTGGAAATTCAGGATTTTTTATCAGCACCGCGTCTATGCCCGCCTTAAGCGCGGTCCTATACTCGTCCTCAATCTTGCGGACGTCTGCCTCTGACGAGGCGTAAAGATAGGCTGTGGAGTCTGAAAGCTGACATTCGATAGACTGCTTTTTTACGACGTTTTTTACGAATTCAAGAGCGGAGCTTTGCGACCTTGCATAAATCTTCGCCGAGTCCAGACCGTATTTCTTTTCAAGAGAGCTGTATATATCGTCGTGCTGTATCGTGACCTTTCCCGTCGTATTGCCTGTGGTTCCGTCACAGAGGGCACCGGCCTCGATTACAACGGGGTGCAGGCCCTTTTCGGCAAGGCAATAGGTGCAGGTGATGCCCGTTATTCCAGCGCCGACTATCAGAACCGAGGTCTCAATACTTTTTTCGAGAGCCGGATAAACAGATTTTTCACAGGTATTGTTCCAATATGATACCGTGTTGTTGTTCATAATTTTTGTTCCCAGAACAGTTTGTCGGATGCTTCACCAGTTTTTTCCTTGATACTTTCGTTTGTCTTGGAAATTTGCTCAAGAACTGCATTTCTTTCGCTTTGAGGAAGCTGATAAAAAGCCTGCATTGCCCTGCCGTTTCTGTAGATTTCCCTTTTCAAATCGTAGGGAAGATCAGAGTTGTTCTTCACTTACACATAATCCTTTCAAAGTATATGTACATATTATTAGCGATAAAGAAAAGAATATAAGCAGGATAATGTTTTGTGTGTGGTTACCTGAGAAAGGATTATAAAATGATAAAAGATATTTTCCCGCCCACTTCGGAGCGGGTTGCGCTAAATAGCAGCGATGTGGCAAACGCGTCAATAAGGGCGGAAACGCTCATGTGCCTAAATATTTTTAAAAACTGCAACGAAAATATGCTAACAGAGAAAATCAGAAGGCTGAGCAGGGAATGGGATATAGAAAGGGTTCTAGAAACAAACGCAGCCGCACTTATACTTTTAAGCTCAATCAAGGGATTCAAAAAGAGCAAGTGCTTTCTTGTCACGGGAGCGGTAAGCTTCTTCCTTCTGCAGCACGCGCTGCAGGGATGGTGCCCTCCGCTTCCGATACTGAGAAAGCTGGGGGTCAGGACGTCTGAGGAAATATACAACGAAAAGACGGTGCTTAAAATCCTCAGGGGAGACTTCACGCAGCCCTCGGACAATGTTGAGGAGCTTCTGATGAACGCGGAAAGGCAGTAAGGAGAATAAGAATGATTGAACAAAGATTTCCCATTGATGAGCAGGACGATATCTATAACCAGTTCTACAATTTAACATCTGTGGCTTCGACTAATGAACTCACAGGACTTACTCCCGCGCTTCCTGTTTCGGAAGAAGAGGTCATAGCTTATGAACAACTCTACAGCATGCCGGTACCAGAGGGTATTGACAACAACAGTAAAAAAGAAAAGAAAACGAAAGGGAAATAAATTATGGGAGTAGTAACCGAACTTACAAACAAATACCAAAAGTGCATAGACGCATGCAATAAGTGCGCACAGGCCTGTGAGGAGTGTCATATGCTCTGTATGCAAAGCCCCGATGTACAGGCAAGGATTAACAGCATGAAGCTGCTGATGGAATGCGCAGCGATTTGCAGGCAATCCTCTTGCTTTATGTCAATGGACGCTCAACACTCTAAAAATATGTGTGCCTTATGCGCGGATGTCTGCGATAAATGCGCGATGGAATGCGGAAAGCATAAGGACGACCACAGCCAAAAATGTGCCGCCGAGTGCAAGGCCTGCGCCGCCGAGTGCAGGACGATGTCACAAGCGCAGTAAGCGATATGCGCAAAACAAAAAGAGGGTCGGTATCACACCTCAGAGGTGCGAGATACTGACCCTCTTCAATTATTAAAACTGTACTCTGGGGATTTGCGCTTCTTTTATGTTCCAGGACATGTTCCATATGTAGGCAGATCCCTTTGTGATTCTGAAGATCACGCAGTTGCTTTTGAAACCAGAGCTTTTGATGTTGTCCCAAAGCCAGGGCCTTTCTCTGAAGAGCCTTTCCTCAAGTTCCTTGTCCTTGACCTCCTCGGCGATTCCCGTCACATGAAGGGTTTCGAAGTTGATTGGGTCATTAGGATTGCGGATAAAGGCCACTTCCACCTTTGGATTTGACATAATATGGCGGTAGAGCCTCTTGGCGTCTGAGGTGTGGTAGTAAAAGCCGGTTTCGTCGGCATACCACATCAGCATTCCCCGGACATGGGGCTGGTTGTTTTCGCTTGTGGCAAGCCAGCTGGATGGGTTTTGATTTGCAAAAAGTAATACGTCGTTTAATGTAGTGCTCATATTATTTTCCTCCCGATTAATTTTGTTAACCGAATTTTAACGCTGTTTTTTTGTTTTCACTTTCAAAATTCGGAGGAAAAATGTCATTATTCTGAGATGACTATGTATTTTGCAGCTTCTGTCTGTAAGCGGAGGGCGTCATGCGGTATTTTTCAAGAAAGCAGGCGGAAAAGTAGGAGGAGCTGTTAAATCCGCACCGAAGCGCAATATCCGTCAAGCTCGCCGTTTCGTTAATGAGCATTATACGCGCCTTTTGAAGCCGGAGCAGGTTCAAAAAACCAATGGGTGTATCGCCTGTAACCGTCTTGAACAGTTTTGAGAAATGCCCGGCGGAAAGACCGACAAGCCCTGCGAGTTCCTCGACTGTTATCTTTTCAGAGAAACGACTGTTCATATATGAGATTGCGCGGTCGATTTCAAAGCGGTCGTATAGAGGAACCGAATCACGGGTGTCGGAAATTACCGAAAGCACAGTTAAATGTGTTATAACCTGCACCAGACTGTCAAGAATTGGTGAAGGGGCCTGTCTGCTTGATTCAAGCATGAAGCAGCGCAGAAGCCCGATAAGCTCGGGGTGCGGAGCAAAGGCCTCTCCGCGAAAAAGCGGAACTGCTTTTGAGTATTGCGAAAGCACTTCCCGAAAAAGCCCGGCCTCTATCACTATTGCGATATAGCTCTGATAAAAATCCTCTGCGACCTCCTGATGGGGGATTTCGGGAGACATAGCGGAAAGACACTTGCCCTCGGCGAGGTCGTATGACATATGCCGGCCTTCAACAATAATATCGCTGACAGGCTGAAAATAGTAGATGAAGGAGTAGGCCGGATGCGTATGATTCTCCGTCAGCGCATATTCGCACTGACCGCGGGAGGGGATGAAAAGGCTGAGCTTCGGATGCAAAAAGCAGTCCAGGTTGCGGCTCATCATCTCGGCGGTATGCGCTGTAACGCTCCCAACCAAATTATTTATAATTTCAATCCTTGCGGCGTCGAGCTTCATTTTCTTCACCTCGCTGACGGCGTTCAGACGCAGGGGTGGGGGCAATCGGTACATTCGGTGAGACAAGCGGAGGAGATTACCCGAAATTCGTTTCCGTCATTTAAAATCACGGGCTTATCCTTTCCCTTTTGGCATTTGACGTCTTTAAATGAGACGGATTTCCCGCTGCGGTCGGCTGTGGTGAGCTCAAGATGATTTCGGACCAGCTTCCAGCCCTTCTCGGACATGATGTGGACGGGGATTTTCACTCCGACCTGCGCTATGGCGTTCGGCTCGATACTGCTTCTGACAACCTTGGACGCGCAGGACCAGATAAGATCGGCGTGCTTCTCCATTGAAAGCGCCGCGCTGTCATCTATCCCTGTGGAGCAGAGCCCAAATCTGTATATTGTAACTCCGTCCTTTTCAAGCTTGGATATTTCGTCCAGTAAAAGATTGTCCATCCATGCTACGGAGACGGCAATTTTCTTATAGCCGAGGGATATAGCAAGCTTAACTCCCTCAAGCTGATCAATCAAGGCGGTGTGCGGGAAAACAGGGATAATCCCAGCTTCAGCCGCAGTTTTCATGATTTCTTCGGAGGGACTCGAGAGAAACAGCCCAGTCATGCGCTTGACGGCGCCCTGAGTATTGCTTGAATCAGTCGTAATTATGGTTCCAAGGTTATTGGACACGATGACTGCGGCATCGATAATGCCGCTTCTGAAAGCGGTGCTCATGGTTTCCGAAGCTCCGAACAGAACATTAGCCTCGCAGGAATTGAGAGGACGGGAGGTGTCAAAGAAGCCGCCCCTTATTACTATCTCGTTTATCAGATCGCACATCTTCTCGGTCTGACCGGAGGCGTCTCCCGACTCAACAGACGCTAAAAAGGTTTCGGCGGCCTTGCCTCCGACCTCCTTTAAGAGCTGTCTCATAAGGGGGCAATAGCGCAGCGGCACGGGGGTGGCCTTTACCGCCTGAAGCTCGCCGTTTATTCTTTTGATAAGCACAAAGCTTCCGAACATTCTCGTGATATGGA
>CAYQMY010000001.1:37019-43301 GCA_964418735.1 uncultured Oscillospiraceae bacterium
GCCTTCATTAACAATTCTATATTCCGCCTTAGTCGATTTCATTAAAGCCACCTCGGTTATTGATATTTATGAGCCTCAAACCAACTTTTTAAGAAGACTTTCTTGATTTCTCTTTATAAAGCTGCCTGTCAGCGGCCAAAAAGGTTTGGGACGCGATTTCGTAGTCGTCGAACGAAACGATGCTCACACTAAGACCCAGGGACTTCTCGCGGAAGGCGGCATAGGCTAAAAAAGCCTTTCGCACCTCCTCAAGTCTTAAAACCATTTCAGATTTATCCCCAAAGAAAATAATCGCAAACTCGTCACCGCCCCATCGACTTACAACATGCCTGTTTAGGTCGAAGCTCTGCTGCAGCAAAACAGACAGCTTTTTAAGCACTTCATCGCCGACATGGTGGCCGTATCTGTCGTTCACCTTCTTAAAGTTGTCGAGGTCAATCAGGGCGAGATGGGCAGATTTTTTGCTGGTTTCAACTACCTCGGAGGCAGCCTTGTTGAACATCCTTCGATTGTAAAGACCGGTCAGCTCGTCAAAGCTGACCATGGAGTTGAGCTTTCTGTTTACCCTTTCGTATTCTTTGGAAAATCTCAGAGTTATCAGGAACGCGGCGAGCAATAAAACAGGTATCTGTATTATTCTGTCTATAAACTGCGTACGCTCGGGGAAAACAGCAACGAGCTGCGGGAAAAAATATTCCAGTATGTGTAACAGCACGAACACAGCTATCAAAGAGACAGCCAAAAACGTTCGTCTGCGGCCGCTAAAAAGGTAGGCAATTGAAATTATCATCAAAAAGGTGTAGCCTATTGCGTTGTTGCTGCTTCCGCCTGAATCGAAAAAAGCGAAGGGCAAAAAAATGAATTCCAGAAAAATAAAGACGAAAAACATAATTCGGGAGCTGTTCTTAAGCTTTTTTAATAATAATAGGGCGGCAGCCGAAACAATTAATAACAGAAGCCACTTAGCGTTTGATTTAAGAGGAAAGCCAGAAATTAAGTTGCCAATAATGCAGAATACCGACAGCCCGAGTGCGGCTAAAAGCCCGGATTTGCAGAGTTTCTGTTTTATGTACGAGCGGCTCACTTAAAATCCCCCCTCTTTTTTTCAATTTAATTAAGCTAACCCCGCACAGTTTTGAGTATGGTGCTGCTGTTAATACTGTATCGCAATATAATATTATACCAAATAAATATAACTTAAACAACAATATGCAATTGTCGAAATATACAAAAAAACATACAAATTATAGAACAATTGCGCAGCGAAAACTTTAGGCCGCTTCTCACTGTAATTCAGAGGATATTAAATCGAAAACTCTGAAAAAAATCTGCCGCATTTTTTATGTATTTTTTATTTTTTGCTTACATATTAAGATTGTTATTAAGTACAAAATTAAGATACAAAATACAAAATTCAGTACTTTTATCGTTGACAACAAAAATAATGGTGCTAGAATGAGTACACTGTTTCAGAAAGACGAATATACTCGAGGTGGTATTGTGCAGTATGCTGTTGTCGTTTTGATTGGACTTGTTGCGGGTGCAACAGAGCTCTATCTTCTTTCCAGATTTATTAAGGCTATCTTCAGCGCCGATACCCGAAGTGTTCTCCTCCTAGTCCCTGCAAAACTGGTAGTTCTTGCAATTGCCCTTGCCGCAGATTTCTTTATTGCGCCTAAGTTACTTTGGCTTGCAGGCAGTGCAATAGTTCTCCCGCTTATAGTCGGGGCGGTGTATTCAGGGATCAAAGGTATGAATGGAAAGAAGGGGTCTTGAAAGTGAAGAAAGCGAAGAATAAGAAGAAGCTTTTTATCAGGGCGGCTATAGCCATAGCGGCTTGGGCCATTCTCGGACTTCTTGCGACTCTGATTTTCGGCGAAGCTGAAAGGGAACCCTTCACCGTGGAAATGTTTTCGCCGACGGTAAGCATAGGGGCAATTTCGGTAAGCGAATGTACCCTGGTGGGCTTTGGTATAACTGCATTTTTGACTCTGGCTGCGATTGCATTCAGAGTTTTTTGCGTTCCACGCTTTAAAGAGATACCTAGGGGCATACAAAATGCTGTGGAGCTCGCTGTTTCAAAGCTGGATGAGTATACCTGCGCTCAGGTCGGAACCGAGGTGGGAGGAGAGCTAAGCGGTTATATACTGGCTCTTTGCGCATTCCTCGTGGGCTGCGCCTCGATGGAGCTTTTTGCGGTGCGCTCTCCGTCAAGCGACATACTTGTGACAGCCGCCCTTGCGCTGGTTACATTTTTCCTTATTAATTATTATGCACTTAAGCAGAAAGGTCTTCGCGGCCGCGCAAAACAGTTCGTTACTCCGTCGCCTGTAATGGCGCCGTTCAAGCTGATTACCGATATCGCACTGCCGGTTTCCATGGCGTGCAGGCTTTTCGGAAATATGATTGCCGGCTTTATAATTATGGAGCTTGTCTACTATGCGCTTGGCAATTTTGCCGCCGGCCCGCCGGGGGTGTTGGGCCTTTATTTCAATGTTTTCCACCCGCTTATACAGGCATTTATATTTATGACACTTACACTTTCATTCATAAGTGAAGCTATAGAGAAACACGAATAAGTTAGGAGGATAAAAAATGGACTTTTCCACAATCGGTGCGGGACTTGCACTGCTGCCGGCATTTGGCGCTGGTCTTGGTATGGGAATCGCTACGGGCAAGGCGGTTGAGGCTGTCGCACGTCAGCCTGAGGCAAACTCCAAAATAAGCGCACTTATGCTACTCGGCATGGCGCTTACGGAGTCTTGCGCTATTTACGGCTTTGTAACCGCACTCATCATACTTTTTGTAAAATAGCAGCCGGACAGATTAAAATTTTTAATTTGCAGGAGGGAAAATCATGGGGGGTACCGACGCTAAGACTCTTGTTTTAAGTCTTGTGTTAAACGTTGTAAATATACTTGTTCTATACCTGATTTTGCGTTCCCTCGTTTACAAGCCTGTAAAGAAGTTTATGGCGGCGCGGGCTGGAAAGATTACCGCGCAGTTCGACGATGCGTCTAAAAAACTTCAAGAGGCGAATGATCTTAGGGATAGGTATAATGCTGAGCTCGCCTCAATCGCCGAAGCTGCAGATACACAGAGACGCAAGGCAATAAATGAGGCCGATAAGCGCGCCCAGCAGATATTGGACGAAGCTAATGAAGAGGCAAAGCAGATTAAGGAAAGCGCAGCGATCAGAGCGGAGCATGACGCAAACAGGCTCATGGAGGATATGCGCGAGAAGATCGCCGATATTGCCATAGATATCGCCGGAAAGGTAGTCGAACGCGAGGTTTCGAAAAACGACAACGCCGATATAATCGAGAAGTATTTTGACAGGGTGGGCTTACATTGAAAGACACACTTTGGTATTCGGGCTTCAATGAAAAACAGCTTGAGCAAATCAAGTGGCGGTTCGAGAAGCTTCTTGGCCGAAAAATTGATTTTGAATATGTAGAGGACAAAAGCCTCGTAGGCGGATTTACCGCACACATCGACGGCATTGCCTACGACATGAGCTTCAAAAACAGGCTTGATACGATGCGTATGAGCCTCAGCAGGGAAAAGGACCTTCAAAATGTCGAGAACAATATCCAATCCATACTCTCAAACAGAGTGCAAAGCCTCGGGTTCGGCAGCGATGTTTATGAGTATGGCAACATTTTTAGCGCCGGCGACGGCGTTATCCATGTGAAGGGGCTCGGCAGCGTAAAATACGGCGAAATGCTTATGATTGCGGGCGGAGCGGAAGCAATTGCTCTCGAAATCTCCGAGGAAACCGTTGGTGCCGCAGTGCTTGAGGGCGAGGTTTTCATAGGCGCTCAGGTCAACAGGACGGGACGTGTACTCGACGTTCCCGTAGGTGACGGCGTTCTGGGACGAGTGCTCAGCCCGATTGGAGAGCCGATAGACGGCGGTCCCGTCATTAAGTTCAGCGTCAGAAGGCCGATAGAGAACCCTGCTCCTAAGATTTTTGAGCGGAAGACAGTCGGGCGTCCCCTGCAGACGGGTATTCTTTCGCTCGACTCTATGACTCCGATAGGCCGCGGACAGCGCGAGCTTATCATCGGTGACAGACAGACCGGAAAAACGACCATTGCAATAGATACGATTCTTAATCAGAAGGATCAGGAGGTTCTGTGCATCTACTGCGCTATCGGGCAGAAGGCTTCAACGGTTGCAGAGGTGGTTCAGACCCTCGAAGAAAACGGTGCAATGCAGTATACGGTTGTCGTTTCCTCTCCTGCGAGCGATTTGCCGGCCATGCAGTATATAGCGCCCTATTCCGCCTGCGCGATAGCGGAGTACTTTATGCACCAGGGGCGAGATGTCCTCATTATATATGATGATCTCAGCAAGCACGCCGTAGCTTACCGCACGATGTCGCTTCTGCTTCACAGACCGCCCGGACGAGAGGCCTATCCCGGCGACGTTTTTTATCTCCACAGCAGACTGCTTGAGCGCAGCGCGCAGCTCTCCGACGAAAACGGCGGAGGCTCGATTACCGCAATACCGATAGTTGAGACTATGGCAGGAGACATTTCCGCCTATGTCCCGACTAATATCATTTCCATTACCGACGGACAGATTTTCCTTGAGAGCGAGCTTTTTCACTCGGGAATGCGTCCTGCCATAAACGTCGGGCTTTCAGTTTCGCGCGTCGGGCGCTCGGCTCAGAGCGCGGCAATGAGAAAGGTTACCGGAACGCTCCGGCTTGATCTGGCACAATTTCGTGAAATGTCCATATTCCTGCAGTTCGGAGGCGAGGTGGACTCGTCTACCAAGCAGATGCTTGAAAACGGTGCGCGTAAAAACGAGCTATTGAAGCAGCCGAAGCACAGGCCCTATTCCCTGGCGGAAGAGGTATGCCTGCTGCTTGCCGCAGAAAACTGTATTTTTTCTGAAATTGAGATTGACGAGGTCGGAGACTTCTTCACGGCAATGCTGGCGGAGCTTAACAAGCTGCATCTTGACAAGCTGCAGCAGATAAACAAGAAGAGAGACTTTGACGACGACCTCAGGAAGGATCTTCTGGTGTCAATGAAGCGCATAGCCGCAGAATACGCGGAAAGGTCCAAGTAACCACTGATTTTGAGAGAAGGCGCGGAGTATGTCTGAAATACATGAGATAAAGCATAGAATTTCGGCGGTCAAGCAGACGCGCCAGATAACCAACGCAATGTACATGATATCCTCGACGCGCATGAAGAAAGAAGCAATGCGCGCGGAATACGCGCGCAAATACATCTATCAGATACGCGCAACCGTAAAGGATATTATCGAAAAGTCCTCATATATAAGCCATCCGTACCTCCAGAAGAAAAGCGGAAGCAAAGCTGCGTTTGTTGTAATTGCCGGTGACAAGGGGCTTTGCGGCAACTATAACAGCACGGTACTTAAGTACGCGATGGAGCTGATAAAATCTCATGAAGCTCATTACATTGAGACGGTTGGGCATGTCGCGACGGAGTTTTTTAAACGCCACGGTATGACTCCGGACGCAGAGACGCTCCGCGTAGCTCAGAACCCCAGACTTCATAATGCGCGACAGCTTGTGGAAAATCTTCTGCGCCTTTACATCAGCGGCGAGATGGACGAGGTATATATAGTCTTTACTCGCTTTGTAGACGTGACACAATCCTATCCTCACTGTATAAGACTTCTTCCGCTTGCGCTGGACGCCTTTGAGGATGTAAAGCTGGATACAAGCTATACGGCGGATATGCTCTATGAGCCGTCCCCTAAAGAGGTGTTCAACAACCTCGTGCCGCAGCTTGCGGTGGGCCTCGTTTTCGCGGCTTTGGTTCAGTCTACGGCCAGCGAACACTGTGCCCGAATGAACGCAATGCAAAGCGCAACCAGAAACGCCGACGAGATGATACAGAAGCTGTCGCATCAGTACAACACGCAGCGGCAGATTTCGATTACGAACGAGATAATCGAGATAACCTCGGCTTCTATGGGCATAGAGAAGTACAAAAACAAGAAATAGAAATTAAGTAACCACTGATTAATCCAACATCACCGTCTTAGCTGGTCTAGCACCCCCACTCATCGTTAAAAAAGCTTAAAATAAAAAATTATTCCTGCGCTTTTTTGCCTCGATTGGGGGTGCTATCCCAACCAATCCGGCAACGCCGGATTAAATCAGTGTTTACTTAGCAACTCCTAAGGAGATGAAGACATGACAGGAAAGCTGACGCGCATATCGGGCCCGGTTCTGGATGTACGCTTTGAAAAGGGCAGCGAACCGCCGATTAACAGTCTTTTATACGCACCCTC
>CAYQMY010000002.1:0-35402 GCA_964418735.1 uncultured Oscillospiraceae bacterium
TTTCGATTGATTATAATTTACCTTGATGGTATAATATACTATTAATACACGCAAAAAACTAATTTTTTGACATCGTATACGCCATATTACAACAATATCCTTTGCTTCGTTGATGGGTATAATACTAATGATAAATGAAAGCAGGTTGGCAGTATGGGTAATGAAGCTCTTTTCGAAAAAATAGACCGCTATGCCGCTACAATCCGTAGTTTTCGGCCATTGTCGGAGGACGAGATAAAACAACTGGACGCATACTTCAAGATTGGCGTCACATACAGCTCGAATGCGCTTGAGGGTAACTCGTTAACTCTTTCTGAAACTAAGGTATTATTGGAAGACGGAATTACGGTCGGCGGCAAACCGATTCGGGACTGCTATGAAGCCACCGGACATGCCAAGGCGTATGATTTTATGCTGGAGCTTGCCCGCAGTGATGATTTCATCTTTACAGAAGAGAGCATTAAGCGGCTCCATTACCTGTTTTATAACAGCATTGACTCTGAAAAGGCGGGTTACTACCGAAAGGGACAAGTGTTTATCACAGGTACGGAATATGTGCCACCAACAGCTGATGAAGTCCCAGATTTGATGGCAACGCTCATTGACGAATTGAATAAAAAAAAGAACACGTTGCATCCGGTAGCGCTTTCGGCATACGCCCATCGTCGATTGGTGGATATACATCCTTTTCAGGACGGTAACGGGCGCACCGCACGGCTGCTTATGAACTTGATATTAGTCAATAAAGGCTACTGTATCGTTTCTATATCACCGATACTGCGGCATGACTATATCACAGCATTGCAGCAGGCTCAGCGGAGTAAATCGCCTAGCGACACAGCGTTTGTACGATTGATTGCGGAATGTGTAATAGAAGCGCAGAAGGACTATTGCAGGATGTTTCATATCAAGCTGCCTGATCTGTCCAAAGAGGAACAGGAGCGATAAAAATGAAAATCGCTGAAAAGAGTGCAGGTTGTTTTAAGGCTGAAACAACCTGCCCCACGGTACTTTTCGAAGTTCTCCAGACGAAGATGGCCGTTGCAGCCTATAAGGAGGGATTTTTTCCCCGGCCAAGTAAATCGGGATAAAATACTTCTTCAATAAGGGTATATAGACATCCATAATTTTTTCTTTTTTAATAGTTTTAAACCCAATTTTTGACCATATTTTTGACCCTTTAGAGATTTAAACTCTATAAAACAACTAGACTGACTGGTACCAAATTCTATAGATTTTAGTCCAAAATTGCACATATTATCACTAAAAATGTTCTAAAAAACTGCAATATTCCTCTTCAAATCCCTCCTTCTCCGCCAGCTGAAGTGATGGGCAGATTGGATACAGATTTTCTGGAATTCCAATTTGTCCATCACTTTTTTTATTTCGTTTTAAGGCAAAATATGCCTCCTCCGACTGAACAGGCGTCAGCATACCAAGCCCCTGATGCGGGCGTTCGTGGTTGTAGAAATGGATATACTGGCACCACAAATGGAGCAGCTTGTCGCAAGTATGATAAAACAAAACGGCACCCTATCGAGAGGAAGCGCTGAAGCTATAGACTTTCAATATAAAAACTTGTATATTATAACAAACGACACAAAGCGATTACTAATAGCAGGAGATATAACTATGCTGAAAATTGCAATATGTGACGATGAATTGCAGCAGCTTGAGAGAGCTAATAGTTTGCTTAAGCAATACGCCTTTGAACACCCGCAGCATGAAATAAAAATCTCTTCCTTCTCTGCACCCTTAGAGCTGCTTACCCATGTGTCTGAAAACGGCGGCTTTGATGTGCTTCTGCTTGATGTCTATATGCCGGGTATACTCGGCACGGAGGCCGCGAGAGAACTGCGGGATTTTGGCGATAACTGTCAGATAATTTTTCTGACCACCTCACGCGACCACGCGATTGACGCTTTTTCGCTGGATGCCGCACATTATCTGGTCAAGCCTTATTCCGAAAACGAGTTCTATTCGGCTCTTGAAAAGGTTATGGGAAAACTAACAAGCAAGGAAGAAGTTTATATTACCGTCAAATCAACCGAAGGTATCAGCCGCATCGATTTGGACAAGCTCGTATATTCGGAAACAGAAAACCATTTTCAGCGCTTAAATATGGTTGATGGCAGGACAATCTATGTACGCAAATCCTCAGCAGAGTTTTTCGAGCTGCTCGAAGAAGAACCGCGTTTTTACAAATGCGGCAGTACCTATATTATAAACATGGACTATATCGTTGAACTTTCATCTAAGATAGTTGCCTTTTCCACTGGCTCAAAAATCCCGATACCTAGCCGAAAATACGCGGAACTAAAAAAGCTATACATAGATTATAGCTGCCGCTTCTGAAAAGGGGAGCCTTATGCGAATACTTTTAGGCGTGTTGGTGATCCTTCGTTTTTTGCAGACGGCAGCTTATATCTGTCTGTTTTTCTTTTCACTCATAAAGCTGAAGGAACCGAAAAGGAACCGGGTTGCAATCACCGCTGCGATTTATATTGCTGTTGCCGGGGCATATTGTGCCTTTCTGGTTGTATATGGACAGGAGATGGCGGAACGCCTTATAATACCCGTCGAAGTCGGGTTGTGTCTGATTCTGCTTGTCATCTGCTCTGCGGACAAATGGGCTGCATCACTTTTTGTCATGTTCACTCAGTTCAATCTGTACCTTGGCATCAGCTACCTTGCTGATGTATGCGCCACTGATACCTCGCTGCTCAGCTATCATATCCAGTATTTAATATTCCGAACTGTGCTTTTCGGCGCACTGTTGTTTTTCAATTTCAAATATCTCCGTCCTCGCTTCCGCAGACTGGTGGATATTCTGGGAAATGAGTGGCGTTTAATCACTCTGGCAGCCCTCTTCTTCTATGTTCTGGAGGCCGTTATTGTATATGTTCCGCGTTTTTACTGGTATGAGGCGGATAACCGCTGGTATCTCGTCGCAAGCTCTTATCTGTTGTTTCTGGGCGTCTACTGGCTGATATTTCAGTCAATCGGTGCAGTTGTAGAAAAATATGAGAGCCGCGAAAGGGAGAGCATCCTATCTCTGCAAAACAAGATGTGGGAGGAACAGATAGAGGAGCAGAAACATGCCGTCAACGCGGCTCGCCGCGACCGCCATGACCTTCGTCATCACTATGATACTCTTTTATCGATGCTGGAGGGCGGAAAAGCACAGGAAGCCGTATCTTATTTGAACACTCAGACGCGGAGGACGGAAAGCGCGGCTCTTGCAGGTGTCTGCGAGCATCCGGCTGCGAACGCCATCCTTTCAAGATGGGTTACGCGGGCAAGAGAGAACGGCATCAAAGCTGAAATAGACGCAGGAATTCCCGCAAATCTGCCTATGGACGAAGTTGCACTGGTTGGTATTCTTGCAAACTCCTTTGAAAATGCGGTTGAGGGCTGTTTGCGTTGTCCACAGGGCTTTGAGAGATATATCAAAGCCAAAATTGCTTATTCCGTTTATAACGGAGCCGGAAAGCTTCACCTTGTTGTTGAAAATTCGTGTGCAGATGACATTGTCTTTGAAGACGGCTTCCCGAAATCGCAAAAGCCTGGTGGGGGCACAGGAACAAAGAGCATTGCCTACACTGCAGAGCGTTATCACGGCATGGTGGAATTTACCGCTGAAAACGGTGTTTTCAGGACGCGAGTCCTTCTCCATCTACAATAAAAAACTGCAGAACATAACAAAACGCGACATTTACGCCAAAAATAATGCAATTACGCCACGGCCGGTTTTCGGCCGTGGTTTTTTTGTATAATCAATAGCGAGATATTAGTTTTTAGGAAGTGAATTTAAAAATGAAAAAACCTCGTGACAGAAGCGCGGAGGTAATGGTGGCGTCCGGCAAACTTGAAATATGGTGTCACGACTATTGCGACGCCTTTGAGCAGGACGCCGGCAGGCTTTTTTCGTGCTGGGAATGCTGGTACTGCAAGCATGGGAGCTTTGGTATATATTCCGAGAATCCTACAAAAACCGGCGTATGCAAGTATCCGGAGCACAAAAAATCGCTATAGCTTCGGGAGCTAAAATACGCAAATGTGATTTGAGCCTTTTATACAAGAAAAAAGAGGAGAGAAAAAAAGCATGAAAAAGAGACTTTTAAGCATGATACTGACCGTGTGTATGGTGCTGTCACTGCTGCCAACCGTTGCGCATGCGGCAAATTACAGTCCCATTCTTATGGTAACGCTAGATGGAAACCCAGCATCTCCACAGGACTTGACTACAAATCCCTATATTGATCGCTTCGCTTTACGTTATGCGTTGACTGAAAACCCAAAGGGAACATACACATATACCGGCGCCGATCCTATATTCGGCGACGCTATCCTTTATTTTGCGACCCATCCACAATATGGTAACCTTGGGACTTGGCCTTTTTATAATGACGCATTTCGTGTAACAGAAGCAAATCCGATTCTTTGGGTAAGATGTTATACTATAACGTATAAACCAGGAACTAATGGGATTGGTACAGAGTATAAAGAAATCGCAGCAAACGGTGCAGATTATAAATTCAGTGGAGCTTCATATACTCGTGCAGGCTATGTACAGACTGGATGGACGAACTCCGATGGTGGCAATAAGATGATTGAACTTGGACAAGTCAAAAATGACGTTGGGACAGCGACTCTTTATCCAGTATGGACCTTGGCTTCCTACCCCGTGACAATCAATGTGAAAAAGGATGGCGGTGCATTTGGCGCTGGGGCACCAACCATTACTTTTGGCACAACAGCTGGCAGTGCAGTGGCAAATGGCACCTCTGTAGGAAACGGAACTTATAACATCTATGCGGACGGTATCGATACAGGCGTAGATGTTACGGTGAGCGGAGCTGCCGCCAGTGTGGATATCAACTATTGCACCGTGACCTTTAAAAACGACGATAATACAAGCACACTGAATACCCAGACCGTGCTTTCCGGCCAAAACGCCGTATATGGCGGTGCATCGCCGATGAAAACGTCTACCCCTCAGTTTTCCTATACCTTTTCCAAGTGGGTAACAACAGCCGGCGGTGCAGCAGAAGCAACGCTGACCAATATCACGGCAGCAAAGACAGTATACGCAAGCTTTACGTCGACTCTCCTAAGCTATACTATTACATGGAAAATGGATGCCTCCAATATAATTGATACCACTACCGTAGCCTATGGCGGAATGCCGACACTTTCCGTTCCAACCAATACAGGCTATACCTTCGCCGGATGGACGCCGTTCATCGCGAGCGTTACTGGAGCCGCAACATACACAGCTTCATGGACTTTGGATACCTACGCAATCAACTACACGCTCAACGGCGGTACGGCTACTAACCCTACAAGCTATCAATATACAACCGGTGAATTTACGTTAAGCAAACCCACTCGAGCAGGTTATTCATTCGTGGGCTGGAGCGGAGATGATCTGACAGGCAATGCAAATCAGACTGTCACTATTGGCGCAAATAGCATAGGCAATAGGTCCTACACCGCCAACTGGAAAGCAGATAAACCCGCTTTGGCACCTGATGCTTCCATCGTGACAGCTAAGACAGACACGAGCCTTACCATTACGACGCAAGTTGGGTATGAGTACAGCGTCGGCGGAAGCTGGTTCAGCGGTGCAGGCAGTTACACCTTTACCAGTCTGACACCCGGCACAGCATACAATCTCGTCTGCCGCAAGGCGGCGGTGATTACAGGAGACATTTCCGCGGCCAGTGACGCGTCCGCCGCGCTTTCTGTGACTACCAAGATTGCGTCGGCATCGGTATCCGTTCCCGTCGCGCCCAATATCGGCACGGGAGCGGAAAAGCCCACAAGCAACAGCATCACCATCAGCACAGCAGAGGGCAACGAGTATTATATTTCAACCAGCGCTACTGCCGACTGGAGCGCAGCACCGAGCAGCTATTTCAAGGCAACCTCAAGCGGGACTCACAAGTTTGATAACCTAAGCCCCTCAACGCAGCACTACATACATGTACGTGTAGCTGAAACGGACGCCGCCATGCCGTCTGCTTCAGCTTATGTGGCACAATACACGCTTCCCGAAACACCGGCGACAAGCGTTGTAAGCGTCGATTACGCGGCGGAAACAATCAGCTTTGCTGATACCTATGAGGTCAGTGCTAGTGCAGGCTTTACCCCAACCATCCCCAGCGGAGACTCGTTACAGCCGGGAACAATCTATTATGTCCGTGTGAAAGCCATCAGCGGAGGAGCTCCCGCGTCCGAGGCTGTCAGCTTTTCAATTCCTGCGCGCCCTGCAACACCCACGGTCATTACGGCAGACAAGACCAAAAATAGTATTACAGTTACCACCGTTGCTGGACAGGAATACAAAATCGGAAGCGGGGCATGGCAGGACAGCGGCAGCTTCACAGCTCTTTCCGCTAATACGGATTATACTGTTTATGCCAGAGTGAAAGCGGTGAGCAGTGGAAGCGTTTCATTTGCTTCTGATGTGTATTCGACAACAATCAAAACCAAGACGGACGGAAGCGCAGTCTTTGCCTTGCCCACAATTTCTGTATCGCCGACTTACGCTCCCGGCAAAACGCTGAATGACATTACTCTCCCCTCCGGCTGGACATGGAACGCACCTGCGACTGTCCCGACGGTGACAAACAGCGGATATACTGCGGTTTATACTCCCACGGACACCGCCACGGTGGATTATTCGGGCGAAGCGGGCTATACAGTGGACGGTGATGGCAAGGTTACAATTACTAGCACTATTCCCCTGACGGTCAATCGTGCAGCACCCACAGCTGCAGACTTTACTTTCACCGCTCCGGCATTGCTTGATTACGACGCCACTGCCAAGACCGCGACCGTAACTGCTAAAGGCGACATTTCAGGCATGGGAGCCGTTACAGTAAAGTATTATCTGGACGCAGTGGAGGCCACACCCACCAACGTCGGTACCTACACGGTAAAAATCGACATTGAGCAGGGCGGAAATTATGCGGCGGCAACCGCCGTCACCGACGGCGCGTGGACCTTTACCATCGGAAAGATGGCCCAAGCTCTCCTTTCCATTACGAATAAACCTGCCAGTGTCACCTATGGCGACACCTTCACGCTTGCCACTACTGGCGGCAGCGGCACAGGAGCGCTGACTTGGGAAGTGACCAACGGCAATTCTGCAACAGTAGATGCTAACGGAGCAGTCATTATCATTGGTGTAGGCGAAACAACTATTACCGCAAAAAAGGCGGCTGATGGAAACTACTTAGCCGATGTGACTGATACATATACCTTTACACCCGCAAAGCGGCAGATTACAGTTGAAGCGCCATCTGCAACCGTAGGCTGGACAAAGACCTATGACGGCGTAACGGCGTTTGACACAGCTGCCATCACAGTTGGGGACATCACAAACAAAGTTGGCGTGGATGACGTTACCGTTTCGGTGCAGAGCGCAACCTATGATAACGCCAATATTGGTTCAGGCGATAAAACGCTGACAATAACATATGCTCTAGACGGAACGAACAGCGGAAATTATTCGGCACCAAATAACACTGTTATCGCCACCGCGTCCATTACTGCCGCAACGCCGACAATTACACTTGCGAACAAGACAGCCGTCCACACCAACCAGAAGGTTGAGATTGCCGCAGCAACCGTGACGGGCGTTACAGGCGGCACAACACCGGACGGCGCCATCACCTATACCTACTACTCCAAGGATACTTGCACAGACGCTGACAAGACCTCTCTGGACAAGTCCGGCGCTGAAGCCGTCGGCGGTGCGCCAAAAAAAACCGGCACTTACTATGTTAAGGCGGCGATTGCCGCGAGCGGAAACTATACGGCGGCAACGAGTGCGGCGGTTACGCTGACAATCTACTATCCGTCCAGCGGTGAAAACAATTCCTCCGCACCTGTAATCGTGGATGGCAAAACTGTTGACATGGGAACCTCCGAAGTCAAAAACGGTACTACCACTGTCAAGGTTAATCAAAGCAAGCTGACCGAGCAGCTTAACGGAGCGAAGGACAGCGTAGTGATTCCCATCACCTCAAAGACCGACGCCGCCTCGGCACAGCTTGTTGTGCAGAATGTGGAGAGCATGTCCGATCGCGGCGTTAGCCTCACAATTATTGCTGGCGATGTCAGCTACAGCATTCCCGCAGGAGCGATCGACACCTCCGCGGCCCTTAGAGAGCTGGGCGCGTCGGACTCGTCAAAGGTGCCGCTTAACGTTACAATCAGCAAGCTTTCAAATAGTTCTGTGACTATTCAAAATGGTACGCTTATGTTACCTCCCGTAGCTTTCACCGTCACTGCCACCTATAATGGCAATAGCGTTGCGGTTGAGAGATTCGGAAGCTATGTCCAGCGTGTTATTGAGATACCTGACGGCACCGATCCGAACGCAATTACAACCGCCGTGGTTGTGGAAGCTGACGGTGCCCAGCGCCATGTCCCAACCGAGGTGTATTCCGAAAGCGGAAAATGGTATGCAAGAATAAACGCCATGACCAACTCTACCTACGCTTTGATTCAAAACAGCGTAAGCTTTACTGACACCAGCGGCACATGGTATGATGCATCAGTGACAGAAATGGCTAGCCGCGAAATCATCAGTGGCATTGGCAATAATACGTTCGCCGGTGAAAGGGCAATCACCAGAGCCGAGTTTGCGGCGATTATAGTGAGGGCCCTGGGGCTTCCTACGGACGGCACGGCAGCCTTTAGCGATGTTGTTTCAACTGCTTGGTATTATGGCGCTGTGGGTACTGCTTTTGAATATGGCATTGTCGGTGGCAAGGGAGAAGGAATTTTTGACCCCTCAGCAAATATTACCCGCGAGGAGGCAATGGTTATGGTAGCAAGGGCAGCAAAGCTTTGCGGTATGGAAACCACCAGCGGAGCAACGGGACTATCCGGCTTCGAGGATGCATCGCAGATTTCATCTTGGGCACATGACAGCGCCTCGTTTAATGTGCACAGCGGACTGATTAAGGGTTCAAACGGTAAAATAGAATCTAGCGCGGATATCACGCGTGCTGAAACCGCAGCCGTAGTTTTGCGACTACTCCAAAGGGCTGGGCTTGTTGACATTCGCACAGTCGCATAAAACGAAAAATGAAATGATGGGCAGATTGGATACAGATTTTCTGAAATTCCAATTTGTCCATCACTTTTTTATTGCCATTTCAGCGCATAATGTGCCTTCTCCGCTTGGATCGGCGTCAGCATACTAAGCCTTTTATGGGGGGGCGCTCGTGGTTGTAGAAATGGCTGCCATTGCGTCTGACTTTGTTTTATAAACTGTAGCGTATGGATGCCGAGACTTACACTCACAACAGGTAATTAAAATTGTATGTGAATGTGAAAGCATATAGTATTTTAAAGAATATACTGTACTGACTTAGAATACATATATCAGGAGCGTTATACATGAATGACCGTGAATTTTTTATAAATAGCATTCTCAACGAGATGCATAGCACGATAGACAGCTTATATATAACCTGCAATTCCTGTACGAAAAACATTCTCTTAAACAGCCTTCGGAAAAACATAAGCGATCTTTCCGTTCTGCTGCAAGGCGCACAAAATGGTGTTCAAAAAAATGAAAACGCAAATGCTCCCGATATCATAAGTAGTCCAAACAAATCATTCACTCTGGCAGAGCTTTCAAGATACAACGGCAAAAATGGTAACCCTACATACGTTGCGGTAAACGGTACCGTATATGATGTGACAAATAACGCAGCTTGGGCTGCGGCAACGCATTTCGGTCTGACGGCAGGAAGGGACGTAACCCGTGAATTTGCGTCTTGCCATTCGGGTCAGCCGATTCTCGGCCGTTTAAAGGCAGTTGGGAAGATTGTGACATGAATGAAAAATATATAAATTGTCCTAATTTTACAATGAGGCTGGAAACAGCCTCGGTTCTTGTAAATAAGGCAATTGACGCTGTCACCATGAATAAGCTACAAAAAAGAAACCTGATATGGCTTGAGCTTACAGGCTGCTCGGGCAATATTATCTCCTTGCTTGATGGAGCTGACCCCGACTTCAAGAGCCTTGCGACACAAATGGTTAATATCGTTTATGACAACAGCCTGATGGCAGCCGAAGGCGAATTTGCCATGGATAAACTGTTTGATATGCTCGGCAAAGACTACATACTCGCTGTGGAGGGCGCTGTTTCAACAAAGGACGGCGGCCTTTACAACGTGATCGGAAGGTTCAAAGGGGAGCCAATAACTGCTTACAGGGCGATAAAGGAACTCGGTGAAGGGGCGGCTCACGTCATTGCGGTAGGCACCTGCGCTTCCGACGGAGGGATTTCGGCAGCACGGCCGAATCCCGCAAAATGCGTCGGAGTACAGGACTTATTAAACCGAAAGGTTATCAAGCTGCCGGGTTGCCCTTGTCACCCCGATTGGTTTATGGGAACTCTGGCCTATATCTTGCTTTTCGGAGAACCTGCTCTTGACGAAAGAGCCCGGCCGCTCATGTTCTATAGTACGCTTATACACGACTGTTGCCCAAGGCGTCCGTTTTTTGAGCAAGGGGTTTTTGCCGAAAAGCTCGGAGGTGAAACCTGCATGTTCAAGCTCGGATGCAGGGGGCCTGTTACAAGAGTTGACTGCCCAATCAGAAAATGGAATGACCGAGTCAACTGGCCAATCGGCGATAACAGTCCATGCATCGGCTGCGCCATGTTTGGTTTCCCGGACAAGATGGAGCCTTTTATCAGCTATAACACAACCTAAGTAAGCACTGATTAATCCGGCGTTGCCGGATTGGTGGAGATAACATCCCCAATCAAGGCAAAAAAGTGCAGGAATAATTGCTTTATTTCAAACTTTTTTAACGATGAGTGGGGGTGTTAGACCCGCTAAGACGGTGATGTCGGATTAATCAGTGCTTACTTAAAGGGGGCGATTTATACGGAAAGGGTTGTAATAAATCCTGTAACACGAATCAGTGGCTTTATGGAAATCGAAGCAATAATCGAAAAGAATGCGGTTACAGAAGCAAAAACCGAAGGCCTTCTTTTCAGAGGCTTTGAAAAAATGCTGGAGGGCAGAAGCCCCTTTGACGCCGTATACTTTACTCAGCGTATCTGCGGCATTTGTTCAACGGCCCATTCTGTAGCTTCCTCAATGGCGCTGGAAGACGCATTAGGAATCGCTGTTTCAGAGCAAGGCAGATATCTCAGGGACATAATCCATGCCTGCGAGTTTTTGCAAAACCATATTCGTCACTTTTATCAATATACAGTACCTGATTATATTAAGCTACCGCAAGAGAACCCGCTTTTCGAAACTGATCATAATGACTTTAGGCTTCCTAAAGCAAAAAACCATCTTATCGTCCAACATTATTTTGATTCTCTTGAAATTAGCCGGAGCGCGCATGAGATGCTGGCGGTTTTAGGCGGCAAAGCACCGCACAACCATGGGGTTTTCATAGGTGGGGCTACGTCTGAGGCAACCATTGAAAATATATCATCCATGCGTTCTATTGCTGATAAAATAAGGAGTTTTATTATCAGTACAATGATACCCGACGCATATGCCATCGCCGAGTATTATCCGGAGTATTTCAATAACGGTCGCGGTTATGGGAATCTCTTAACTTATGGATGCTTTGACGGTTACGAGAAGCTTGGAACGCTCTATGTAGACCCGCTTGTCTACATTGATGGCTCAGTTCAAAACCTTAATCCGCGCTGGATAACCGAGAATATTCACTCCTCTTGGTATAGGGCAAAAAGTGAAACCTATACACCCGACCAAGAGACTCCAGAGCCGGATATAAAAAAGGTCGGCGCTTACTCATGGGTAAAGGCACCGAGGTACGGCGGAGTTCCCTGCGAAGTCGGGCCGCTCGCCAGGATGTGGCTTAGCGGTGAGTATCAAAACGGCATATCGACTATGGACAGAACACTGGCAAGGGTGCTCGAAGCCAAGAAGCTAACCGAGATTATTCTCACGCTTATAAATAATCTAATTTCGGGGGTATCTGTGCAAAAGGAATATGCTGTGCCTCAAAGTGCTTTCGGCGCTGGTTTGACCGATACAACAAGGGGCGCTCTGGGTCACTGGGTATGGATTGAAAACGGCGTGATAGCGCAATATCAGATTATAACTCCATCCACCTGGAACCTATCTACAAGAGGTAAAGACATGCTTCCGGGTCCTTGCGAAAAGGCTTTAATAGGTACAGTAATTGAAAATACCGATAATCCTGTGGAGATAGGCCGAATTATCCGCACCTTCGATCCCTGCGTGTCCTGTGCAACACACGTATTCGCAAAGGGCAATCTTGTTAAGTCTTTCAAGGTGGAGCCATGAAAAGGCCGCTCGTCATTGGAATAGGCAGCCTAATTATGACCGACGACGGGATTGGAACAAAAATTGCCGAGGCCCTAAAAAGCAGACTGCTTGAATACGATGTTAAAGTCATAGTCGGAGAAACGGATTGTCAGTATTGCTTTAATGAGATATCTCCAAACGATCTTTTAATTATTATAGACGCAATGTCACAAGGCAAAGCACCGGGCGAAATTGAAATTTCACCTTTAATCGACGCACTAAAAAAGCGAGTCAAAATACATACGCAGCACGACTTCAGTCTTTTTGATGCCGTTCTTATGAACTACCCAAACATAAAAGGCTATTTTATTGGTATTGAAGCTGCGGAAATCGGGTTTGGATATGGACTTAGTCAATCTTTAGAGCTTATGTTTGAGAAGCTCTGCAATGATGCACTCAAAACGATTTTGGAGCTTAAGGAGGCGGCGGAACTTGCATGATACGCATTTAATCGAAAAAATCTACGAATCGATTTCCGAGCTATGCGAGGTCAATTCAATTGCTAAAGTCAACGCTTTAAATCTTGAGGTTGACGAGGGCAGCCATATTGACGCACCCCTTCTTCTTGGGCACTTGTGCGAGCGGGATACTTCCCTGTTCGGTAACTGGACGCATGTACATGTTGATTATAAGCCCTTTGAAAAATTGACGGCTGTTATAGTTAGCATCGATGGAGAATCAAACGATTCAGTAAATCACCTAAATGAAACAGATAATTAAAATTGATTATGAAAAATGTCGGGGTTGTTTAAACTGCATTAGGGTATGCCCTGTAAAGGATGCAAATAACGCCGAAATTAGCGCAGATAAGCCTAAAGTGCGCATCGATTCGAAAAAATGCATCGCATGCGGCGCTTGTCTGAACGCTTGCCCCTACGGAGCGCGGCTTTATAGTGATGATACCGAACGCTTTTTTGATGATCTTAAAAGCGGCAAACCGATCGCCCTAATTGTCGCGCCAGCCTTTAAAGAGAATTTTTATAATTGGCGGTCGATTCTTGCGTGGCTCAAATCGAAGGGAGCTTTTGCAATAATGGACGTCTCGCTTGGGATTGAAATATGTACATGGGCGCACATAAGATATGTTGAACGATATAATCCCACTGCACTGATTACACAACCCTGTCCCCCCATCGCTCAATATATTGACAAGCACTGTCCAGAATTGCAGAGAGTTCTGTCTCCGGTGTATAGTCCAATACTATGCACTTCGATTTATTTGAAGAATATTCTTAAGCTAGCCGCAAAGATTGCTGCGTTGACCCCCTGTCCTGCAAAGGCTATAGAATTCGATGAAACGAATTTCGTGAGTTACAATGTGACATTTAAAAAGCTATTAGCTTACCTAAAAGACCATGATATTTCAATTCCGGATGCAATTTTTGAGTTTGATAATCTTGCTCCTGCTTGCAGCAACACATGTACGATGGCAGGCGGTACAAAAAGTGTTAGTGGCATAGGCTGTATAAGTTTTTTTAGTTCGACAATTAAAGTCGATGAAATTAAAAGCAGTGAAAATGTGTACCGCTATCTTGATTCTGTTTCAATAAAGGAATCAAGAGATTTTCCCGTGCTGCTTGATGCGCTCAACTGTATAGGTGGCTGCAGTAATGGCGTGGGTGGCAGCATTGATAAGCCAGACCTTGAACAGATGACTCGTAAACTACATGAGGGTGCAATAGCGAGTGACAGCGAGCATGCGAATCTTTTTTCGGTTTTTGATAATACGCTTCAGTTATCTGACTATACAAAGCCTTTTGGTGGAAAAGTTGATAGTTATTCCCTAGATAACCACTGATTAATCGTATTGTCGGCGTCTGAGCGGATAAATTCCCGCCATTTTGCCCAAAAAGCCTCGTTAATACACAAAGTATTGCCTGCGTTTTTTGGACAAACTGACAGAAATTTCTCGCGCTCATCCATCCGACTCGATTAAATCAGTGCTTACCTTGGGAATGGCACATAAACATCATCTGGCAAAACGAGGTATGCCACATCGTCGAGCATAATAATGTTTGTTGAACAAAGCCGCGCCGACCATGGCAGTCGGCGCGGCTTTATGTTTACTACTTTTGCTTATCCAAGCGCTACGTCCAAAAGCATCATCAGCGCGAAGCCGAGAGCTGTTCCTATAGTGCCAATATTGCTGTGCTCCCCCGCCTGCGCTTCCGGAACAAGCTCCTCTACCACCACGTATATCATAGCGCCTGCGGCAAAGGAGAGCATATAAGGAATAATTGGGGTAAGCAGCGATGTCAGCATAATGGTTAAAATCGCGCCGAGGGGTTCCACAATACCGGATAAAAACCCGTAACGGAAGGCCTTTCGCTTTGACAGGCCGGAGCCGACAAGGGGCATTGAAATAATAGCGCCTTCGGGGAAGTTCTGTATTGCAATACCGATTGCCAGGGCAAAGGCCCCTGCAGTCGTTATTACGGAACCGCTGCTGCTGAGCATACCTGCTAACACGACACCCACCGCCATTCCCTCGGGAATATTGTGCAGCGTAACCGCAAGCACAAGCATAAGCGATTTGCCGAGTCCGCTTTGTCTGCCCTCCGGCTGGTCGGAGTTTAGGTGAAGATGCGGAATATATGTATCGAGCAGAAGAAGAAATCCCACACCAAGTAAAAATCCGACAACGGCGGGAAGCCAGGCAATGCCGCCTGCCGCCGCCTCCATCTCAATTGCAGGGATTAGCAGCGACCACACAGATGCCGCTATCATCACCCCGGAAGCAAAGCCGAGAAGCGCTTTCTGCAAGCGCGGCTTCATATCACCTTTCATAAAAAACACCATTGCCGCACCTAATGTAGTACCGGCAAGGGGTATAAGCACCCCAATAAAGACTTTTAATACCTCACTCATAAAAATAACAATTCCTTTCGCTCAAGGCACAAAACAACCATTAAAAGCAACGGCCGTAATGTGCATATTTTTCGGCTGCCGCTTAGGCGGCGAGGAAAACACACTATCCGCTTCTTTATCCACTGCTCTTAACTCAGCGGCAGGAGCTAAGCTTAGGTTAGCACACTCTAACTCAAATTTCAAGATGCACGCATTAATAAATCGAATTGCATAACGCTGTCGAATTTTCTTGTATTCTTGAATAATATTTCATATAATTATATAAGTACGATTTGGTTCAAAAAAGCCTGAAAACGCAAACCAAGAGATATCTTGCCGGCATAACGCCTGATGAAGAATCGGCTGTTAAACTGCTTAATAAATAATAGGTTTCGGCAACGCTGCCGCATGGCGGGCCCTTGTCGATTTTATGGTGCGTATTGTGAAAGACAGCAAAAAGAATATACCAATCCGAATAATAATTATTATTATATTTATGTGCGCCATGTTTTTTACCATCGCAAGCATTGGGAGCCTGGTTTTTTCAAGATGGTTCTCCTCCGCGAAGCAGACGACAGAGAGTATTGCCGGAGAAATGAACGAGCATATATATAATGAAATATACTCTTTCCTGCATGTGCCGGAGCATATTAATGAATCCAATCAAAAAATCATTGCTAACGGGATTCTCGATATTTCCGATGATACCAAACGCGACAAGTTTTTCGTCGGCATGCTCAGCTCCTACAAGGATGATATATACAGTTTAGGCTATGGCACGGCAAACGGCGAATATTACGGAGCTCGCAGGAACGAAACCGGTGTGATTGAGATCATGAAAAACAATGCAAGCACCGGGGGAAACTCGTGGTATTACTCTGTGACCGAGGATTTAACAGCCGGTGAAATCGCTGTTCAGGCGGGAAAATTTGACCCGCGCACGCGAGCCTGGTACAAAGCTGCGCAGTCGTCAGCGGCCCCCTCCTTTTCACCAATCTATAAGCATTTTGTTATGGATGATTTAACAATATCCTATGCTTTCCCTATCTATAATAAAGACGGTTCTCTTCAAGGCGTCCTCGCTTCACACATGCTCCTCAATGATATTGGGTATTATTTGAAGGATAAGGTAAGTCAATATAACGGATACTCTGTAATTTTGGAAAAAAGCTCAAATGAACTGATCGCCAATTCAATGGGGTCTAAAAATTTCACAGTACTTGAAAACGGCACCTTGGAAAGGCATGATATCGGCAAGCTGCAAAATTCCGACATTGGGGGAGCTTATTCTCAGTATAAAGCTGGGCTTCAGCCTGAATTTTCATATAAGGGAGAAGAACAAACGCTATACGTAAACGTCAAAGAAATTAACATGCCAGGGCTTGACTGGGTCGTAATTTCCGCGATTCCCGAGGGCTATCTGATTAACCCCGCCATACACAGCATCAAGCTGGCCGTGCTGCTGGCGGTGCTCTTATTACTTCTCTCAATTATAATATATACGACTATCACCTCAAGGCTTCTAAGACCGATGAGCAGCCTGTTAAAAGCTGCGGAAGCCTTTTCCTCCGGCGTTTTAAGCAAGAGAATCAGGATTGCAAGAAACGACGAGATCGGCAGAATTTCTGAGTCCTTTAACAAGGTCGCCGACAAAATGCAGTTTCTTGTAAACAATCTGGAGGACAGCGTAAGGGAGCGCACCGAGGAGCTTAATAACACAAACATTATATTAGAAGAAAACAAAAACCAGCTTCGGCTTATTTTAGATTCCGCTGCAGAGGCGATTTACGGTACCGACCTAAAGGGCACCTGCACCTTCTGCAACCTAAGCTGTATAAAGATGTTGGGCTATAGCACTCAATCAGACCTGCTAGGAAAACGCATGCACTCGCAGATTCACCATACGAGGCCTGACGGCACACCTTATCCCGAAAATGAATGCAAGATATATAAAGCAATAAGACAAGGGCAGGGCGCGCATGTGGACGACGAGGTCTTCTGGCGCGCTGACGGCAGCTCCTTCGCGGTGGAATACTACTCCTACCCTCAGGTTAAAAACGGGGAGATTGTCGGAGCTGTAGTAACCTTTACGGACATAAGCGACCGCAAGCAAAAGGAAGCTGAGATAGAGTATCTGAGCTGTCACGATGTGCTGACCGGCCTGCATAACAGGCGCTGCTTTGAGGAACACCGCCCTGAAATAGACATCCCGGATAATTATCCTTTATCCGTCATATTCGCTGATATAAACGGGCTAAAAATGACCAATGACATATTCGGCCATGCCGCAGGCGACGAGCTGATAAAGAAGTCTTCCGAAATTTTAAAGCAGGCCTGCAGGCAAAATGATTTAATCGCTCGTGTCGGCGGTGATGAGTTCATAATTCTTCTTCCAAAGACAAGCCCTGAAATCGCCGAGAAAATCCTTGCTCAAATCAAATCGGGGTTTGTGAACGCCCACGTAGAAGCCATCAAGTGCAGCATTTCACTTGGTCTTGATACGAAAACGAGTCCCAACCAGCCACTTGATGAGATTTTGTCCAACGCAGAAAACGCCATGTACAAGGACAAGACGATGAACCGCAAGTCCATAAATAAAGACATTATAGATACAATAATAGAAACCCTGCATTCGAGAAACCCCAGAGAGAGGCAGCACTCGATTGCCGTTTCGAATCTTTGTGCAGAAGTCGGCACCGCCCTGAAGCTGCCTGAAAACGAAATAATCAAGCTAAGGCATGCAGGCTACCTGCATGACATAGGCAAAATAGTACTGAGTGACAAAATCCTGTTTAATGATGCTTTAACTGATGAAGAGCTCGAAAAAATGCGCCAGCATTCAGTGGTCGGATACCGAATATTAAATCTTTTCGACGACACCCTGGACTTGGCGGAATACATTTACAACCATCATGAAAGATGGGATGGCGCAGGTTATCCGAGAGGACTAAAGGGCGAGCAAATTCCCCTGATATCAAGAATCCTTGCTGTCGCAGAAACCTATGACCGCGTAACAAGCAAGGGCCTGCTCCCTTTACCCGAGAGAAGGCAAGCAGCCCTTGAAATCATCAGAAACGGCGCGGGAACGCGGTTTGACCCGCAAATTGCAGAGGTATTCGTCCAAATGATAGCGGGAGCGTAGAAGCAGTTTTTGCATTATATATAAAATGCGCCGCAGAAGGTTTGATACCTTCTGCGGCGCCAGACTGTCGATAAACTCCCTCGCAGGTGAAATATAATAACATTTTTCCGGGAATTCACTTCTCGGAAAAATTCCTCAGCCCGCGCAAATCGTGCGCGACCGGGGGTATCGCGGCTTTAGCCGCGTATCTAGGGGGAATTGGATTCCCCCTAGAAGCTTGTCGAAAACACTTTTTCGACAAGCTCGCGCCGCAGAAGGTTTAAAAACCTTCTGCGGCGCCTCGCGTTTTAGCGTTACTCGCCTGATTTATTGCGTTTTAACCCACGAAGCGATATCTCCTATTACCTGTGGGGCGACATGGTTCGGGGCGTCATAAAGTGTGATATCCGGAGCGCCGTTTGAAGATATCTGATTTGGCATAAGCAGATGGCTTAGTCCGTCATAAAGCTTAAATGTTACATTGCTGCGCCCCGCAAGCTCAGTCTGCCAAAGCTTATAATCCTTGTCTGCATAAACCTGAAAATCGGCGCTGCCCTGTATAATCAGCATTGGAACCTGCAAATCCTTGACAATAGCTTTGCTGTCGATCGCGTTAAAGCTCTTCCAGTAGCTTATGGAGGCCCCCATAATATATCCCGTGCCGCCGTCATCCAGAGTTTTTGACTTTTCGATTTCAGCTTCGGCCTGAGCTAGCAGAGCTTTTTTCTGCTCCTCGGTAAGTGACGCAGCCGCACCTATAGACGCCTTGTTCTGGTCAATCATTATTTCCTGAATAGAACGTAGAGTACCGGCCATGGAGATGAAGCCCTTTATATTAGGGTTATCGGCAGTAATTTTCGGTGCCATCATACCGCCGAGGCTGTGTCCGAGAAGGTAAATGCGCTCCGCGTCCACCCTACCGTCGGCACTGAGCAGCTTAGCGGCAGCCGCAGCATCGTCAAGCACCTCATATTGGATTGAATCGCACCCGCTGTTCGGATACTGATATGTACGCTTATTGTACCTCAAAGTCGCCACGCCCTGCTCGGCAAGACCTCGGGCTATATCCTCAAACGGACGGTTCGGCGCAGCGCCTAATGTTTCGTTCATATCCGAAGAGCCGGAGCCCTGCACCAATATCACTACGGGCGGCTTCTCAACGTTTTTTGGAAGAGTGAGAAGTCCCGGCAATTCCGTTTCTCCGACCTTAACCGAAACCTCTTCCCATTTATCCGTGGACTGGGGTTTTGGCGGGTCCTTCGGCAGAAGATAGGTCCCGATACCGGCGGGCTTTCCATCAACGCCAAAGATAATGGTTATATTAATTTTATATCGAACAGCCTCTATCGCGTTTTCTACATAGTCATAGCCGTTCTTCCTTGCGTATGTACTGGTGAAGGATTCCGGTGCTCCGACAGTCAGTATTACATTATTCCACCCTATAAGCAAATTCTCCAGAGTAATGCTTTCCTTAAAGGCGTCGTCGCTGTCCTTATAGAAGTCGCTGAAATCGTTCTTTATAAACTCCGAAACATAATCGAAACCACGCTTTTCAAGCGTAGCGCCATTTACATAACGCTTCAGAACTGCTGCGGCCTCCGCCCTCGTTGCAAAATCCTCGGGAGAAAGCGTCGAGCTGTCCGTACCGTTTATAAGGCCCCCGTAAATCGCCCAGCCCATCGCATTTTTCGCCCAGTCCGAGATTTGTGAAGCGTCGGTGTAGGCGGAAATATCTGCCGCATTGTCCGTATTGCGGCCCTTATATTTTGCGTAGCGCTGGAAAATTGCCGCCATCTGCTCACGCGTGACATTATCCTCAGGACCAAATACGCCGTCACCGTAACCGATTACAACTCCGTTTGCCCCCGCCCACTGAGCGGCATCGCAGTACAATGCTGATGAGTCAATGTCTGTAAATTTTGCTGGCTTTTCGGCTTTCTTGGAGCCATCCAGTCGGTAGAGCACCTCTATAAGCATAGCTCTGCTGATTTCCGCGTCGGGCGCAAAACTTTTGTCGCTTACGCCTTCCATAAGGCCGCTCTGCACCGCGTACTGCACGTCACTGTAGTACCATGAGCTTGACGCAACGTCCTCAAACGTCGGCACCCAAGCGCCGCTCTCCGCCAGCGTTCCGGTCGGCAGCAGCGCAAGAACCAGAACCAGCGCGAGTAATATTGTTGATACTTTTCTCTTCATTTTCTTTTCCTTTCCGTTAATACGCAACACTCAGACTTTATTTGCTCTCATTAATTTTGCGACAAAAAATATAATCGTTCCGAATATTAAAACCAGAAATACCGGTAGAAACCAAATAGGCAAATTTTGCGCAAGCATCGAATTTATAGACAAAAAAGCAAAAAAGGCCACAAGCAGCAGCTTCACTGTACCGATCATGCTTTTTAAAATTCTGTATACCCGTTCCCTATTTTCTTCGGTGACAGACACTCCCGTGTTCCAGATTTTCGGAAATTGCTCAAGAACAGTTATCGCTAAATACAACATCCATGAAACTATAGGAAGAAAAAGCAGTTCCCCTTTACTTTCCCATCTGTCCACCTCGCCCATGGCGTTGTAATGCCCCGGTATCTTATCGGGCAGACTGCTCCAGTTTGCCGCAATGCAAATCACCACTCCCGCTAAAATTATTAAACTAACGAGATTGATGAAAACATCGAATTTGCTCTGTTTAATCTTCATAATAACCACCCTGAAAATATCTCCATTCATTATACTACTATATTTTCCAAATACAAGCCGCATCGATATATATAGCTTTCTTGTCCTTCTTAACCGGAAGGAGCATGAACAGATATTTCTTATATTATATAATTTTAAAAATATTGCCGTAATTCGCAAACTAAATATTTAAAATCGCAATAATAAGGTGTATACTTTTCCCAGTATATTATATGCTTGATAAAAATTAACGGCCTGAACTACTATTAATACAAAATTTACGGCTGCTCTGTGTTGCAGATTTTCCGCTTGACTGTCTATGCTTTTTGGAATGTTAGGCAACCACAACACATGCCAATATATGACCATTCTTTTTGGTGGTCTATTTTGCGCCTTATCAAGGAAAGGAACTGTCATAAAAATGATAAAATTAAGGAGCTTTCTGAGTCTGGCAATTGTACTGGTGCTGACAGCCTCACTTATAAATGTGCCGGCAAAAGCGTCCACCCTCAACGACTTTGTCATTGAAAGCGG
Organism: uncultured Oscillospiraceae bacterium; assembly: GCA_964418735.1. GTDB lineage: Bacteria > Bacillota > Clostridia > Oscillospirales > Oscillospiraceae > DUPK01. Next base: position 21,535 of record CAYQMY010000002.1, read on the forward strand.
CGTGCTGACGGCGTACAACGGCCCCGGCGGGGATGTCGTGATACCCGGAGATATGGGGATAACCGCGATAGGCGGCGCGTTCTATGGCAAAGATAATATATCCTCTGTAACGATACCCAAGGGAGTAACGGCAATTAATGACGAGGCGTTTCCAAACTGCAGCCTGTCTGCTGTGAACCTGCCTGACGGCTTAGTGAAAATAGGTGGAGCCGCCTTTTCTAGCTGTGATAAGCTCGCTTCGCTCAGCATTCCCGAAAGTGTGACCTTAATAGAACCCTTCGCATTTTTTGGCTGCAACAGTTTAAAATCCGTAAAAATCCCCGACGGCGTATTGACAATCGACTCCGGGGCTTTCAGCAACTGCCAGGCTCTTGAATCCGTCGTTTTGCCAAGCCGCTTAAGCGAAATCAGCCGAAATGTATTTTTAGGCTGTCAGTCCCTTTCCGAGATAACAATACCCGAAAGCGTTACATCAATACAAGACAGCGCTTTTACAGAATGTACGGCTTTAAAATCTATAAGCATTCCCAAAAGCGTAACTTCAATTGGTTCCTTTGCTTTTAGCAAATGCACCGCTTTAAAGTCTGTTGACATATTAAACGACGCTATTACTCTCGGCGAAAGCGTATTTATGTACTCCGGACTTGAAGCGCCGCTTTTAGTAAATAACGGAAGTACGCTGTGCTATGTCCCCCATTCTGTTACCAGCTATAAAATACCGGATAGTGTGAAATCAATCAGCACCGGAACTTTCAAGGAGTATACTGATCTTTCAGAGGTATTTTTTCCAGACGGCGTTACAGAAATCGGTAGCTTGGCGTTTTATGGCTGCACCGCGTTAAAAACCGCTGAGCTTCCGGACAGCGTTACATCAATCGGCGATGGAGCTTTCTTCGGCTGCTGGAACCTCACATCAATGAAAATTCCAAAAAGCCTTGCGACACTCGGGAAAAAAGTGTTTACCAATACCGGGATTGACACGGCTCTGCTTTCTCCCGACGGCAGTGAGCTTTACTTCGTGCCTATGTATGCAACGCAGTACGCTGTTCCCAATACGGTTACGAAAATATGTCAGGGGGCTTTTCTATATCTGGATAAGCTGACCTCCGTAACCCTCCCATACGGACTGACCGATATAGGCAGAAATGCTTTTTCTGACTGCTCCGCCCTGAAAGCAATAAGTATACCTCCGACTGTACGAACAATTGGCGATTACGCATTTTTCAGATGCATGAGCCTTACTGAACTTAACGTACCGTCAAGTGTTACATCCGTCGGTGAATACGCCTTCGGAGACTGCTACGGCCTGATATCTGCTGTTGTTTCAGGCAGTATTGCTGCTGTCAGCCGCGGCATGTTCGGGACATGTCCTAAACTCAAAACAGTAACCCTTCCGCAAAGCGTGACCTCAATCGGAAGCTGGGCCTTTTTTTGTTGCACCAGCTTAACTTCCATTGATATTCCGGACGGTGTAAAAACTATCGAAGACTACGCGTTTGCCTCCTGCGAGGCATTAAATTCTGTTTCGATTCCCGACAGCGTCGAAACTATCAGTCACGATGCGTTCGGGGGATGTTCAAGTCTTGTATCGGCGGTAATTCCTCAAAGCGTTACCTCGATAGGCCATTCGGCTTTTCTCCGCTGCCCCGCCCTCACAATTTACGGCGCCAGAAGCTCAAACGCCGAAGGCTATGCGGCACAAAACAGCATACCGTTCAGCCCTATAATAAAATCAGCCGCGCCTACCAGCTCCGCTGTCACTGTTGACGGAAAGGCCGTTAAGCTTCAAGCCTACAACATTGACGACAACAATTATTTCAAGCTGCGAGATGTCGCCATGGCGCTTAATGGTACAAAAAAGCAGTTTAATGTGATATGGTTACCCAGCCTTAGAGCCATCGACCTCATATCAGGAAAAGCCTACTCCCCCGTCGGCGGCGAGCTTGTCGTTACCGGAGATGCACAAGGTGTAGAAGCCGTATTATCGGCACCGTATGTGCGTCTAGACGAAAAGAAAATAAACGTAAAAGCATACGAAATAGATGGCTGCAACTACGTTAAGCTGCGCGACCTCGCGGCGCTAATTAATTTCGGCGTTACATACGATGAAGCGACTGACTCCATAGCGATTAATACGGCAGTTGGATATACGGCTTAGAAATCGGAAGGGGTTTTGAAATGAGAAGTTTTAAAAAGATTCTGGCTTTCGCGCTCACTTTCTCTGTATTGGCTTCACTCGTCTGCACTAACGCTTTTGCCTCCGTCAAGGAAGGGTTTGTCGTCGAAAACGGCGTGCTGAAGGCATATAACGGCTCAGGCGGGGATGTGGTGATACCCGGAGATATGGGGATAACGGCGATAGGCGAAGAAGCGTTCAGCTCTAGAAGAAATATATCGTCCGTGACGATACCTCAGGGAGTAACGGCGATAAACGACGATGCGTTTTGGTACTGCTCATTGAGCGCTGTAACAATCCCGGACAGCGTTCGGACCATCGGAGAAAACGCGTTTTGGGCTTGCGGAGAACTGAAATCAGTTATAATTCCGAAGTCAGTCTCAGAAATTAAGGAGGGTACATTCTGCGGGGCAGGATTAGTGTCGGTAACCATACCCAAGAACGTAACCCTTATTGGTGACCGCGCCTTCTTTGATTGCAAAAACTTAAATTCGGTTACCTTTATGAACGATGGTGTCAGCGTCGGCGACGGCGTTTTTTGCGAATCCGGGCTTGAAGAACCGATACTCATAAACAAAAAGAGCACATTATGCTACGTACCGGCGTCGTTTTCCTCTTACTCGATACCGGATACGGTTACGGAAATTAAGGGCTGGGCCTTTAAAGACAACTGCAATCTAACGGATATTGTTATTCCCGGTAATGTAAACACAATCGGTGAATACGCGTTTATGGGGTGTACCGGTTTGAAATCCGTGAGAATACAAGAGGGCGTTTGCACAATAGGGGACGGCGTATTTAAGGAATGCAGAAGCCTTGCGTCGATCAGCTTCCCAAAAAGCGTAGGCTCTGTCGGCAATATGGCGTTTTATAAATCCGGTATCACGGCGCCTGTGCTTACATACGACGGGAGCGCGCTTCTTTACGTGCCGTTGAATACGACCGAATACACGGTGCCGGATTCCGTCAAAAAGATAAACGGCGGAGCGTTCGCCAGCTGTGAAAAGCTTGTTGCAGTGAGTTTACCGGACGGTCTTACCGATGTCGGCGCCAATGCTTTTTATAACTGCGAGAGCCTTACGGAAATTTCCCTGCCGCCGAATCTCCGCACCATAGGAAACGATGCCTTTGAAAACTGTATGGCGCTTACGTCGATCAATATTCCGGGCAGCGTTACCTCCATCGGCGAATATGCATTCACCAGTTGCAGAAGTCTTTCATCCCCGCTAACCCTGCCGGACGGCATTACAGAAATCAGCGCGGGTATGTTCAACGGATGCTACGAGCTTACGTCGGTTAAGCTGCCGGAGAACCTGACCTCAATAGGCAAGAACGCCTTTTCGCTTTGTAAAAGTCTCACCTCAATCATGTTGCCAAAGGGTGTCACAAGCATCGGCGAAAACGCCTTTGGGCACTGTGCGGCTATTACATCAATCAGTATTTCTGAAAATCTGGTTTCTATCGGGCTCGGCGCTTTTGCGGAATGCGGCGCTTTATCGGCAATTAACCTTCCGGCATCTGTGAAGGAGATCGGATTTAAGGCATTTTACAACTGCGCCGCTTTAAAATCACTCAGCATCCCGAACGATACGGAAACGGTCGGCGGGTACGCTTTTACCGGCACGGGTATAGAGACGCCGATCATTGTAAGCAAAGGAACCCTCCTGTGTTATCTTCCGAGCTCAGTCACCAGCTACACGATACCAGACGGCGTCGTGTCCATAAACGACGGGGCCTTTATGCATAACAGCAATCTTACCGACGTAAAAATTCCGGAAAGCGTTACATCTATTGGTGGCTCGGCGTTTTACGGCTGCGGCAGCCTGAAATCAATTAACATTCCAAAGAATCTTTCATCAATCGGAGAAAAGGCGTTTATTGATTCCGGAATTGAAAATCCCCTGCTTTCATACGACGGCAGACAGCTTTATTTTGTACCTATGGCTGCGACTGAATATGCTGTGCCCGATACCGTTACGAAAATATGGCCGGGGGCATTTTCAAGCCATGACAAGCTGACTTCCGTGACACTTCCCTACGGCATATCCGACCTTGGGGACAGCGTTTTCGAGAATTGTTCAAGCCTTACGGAAATAAGCCTACCCTCTACCGTCCGCTCAATCGGAAATAGAGCCTTTTCCGGATGTAAAAGCCTCGAAACGATAGATATACCGGAAAGTGTCAATTCTATCGGTTTAAATACCTTCTACGACTGCTCGAAACTTACATCCGTTAATATATCGGCCAATATCTATGAAATAAGCGCGGCTATGTTCAGCGGATGCAGCAGCCTTAAGTCAATAACCCTTCCGAAAAGCGTGACCTCAATCGCCGAATGGGCGTTTAGCGACTGCCGGGATTTGACTTCGCTGACGATTCCGGACAGCGTGAAGTCAATAGGCGAATGCGCTTTTTGCGGCTGCAAAGGACTAATTGAAGTTTATATTCCGGACGGTGTTGTTTCCATCGGCAATGCCGCGTTTGGGCAATGCGACAATTTATCGGTGGTAAGAATTCCGCAAAGCGTAACCGAAATAGGCAATGATATTTTTGCCTGTTGTCCCAGCGTTACAATTTACGGCTCAAAAGGTTCCTATGCCGAAGGCTATGCGATTAAAAACAATATACCCTTCACACCAATAATAAGATCCGCCTTGCCGACCGGCTCCACAGTGACAGTCGACGGGAAATATGTTAGGCTCGAAGCTTATAATATCTACGACAACAATTATTTCAAGCTGCGCGATATTGCTATGGTACTCAGCGGGACAAAAAAGCAGTTTAATGTTACATGGCTGCCCAGTCTTAAAGCCATCGACCTCATATCAGGAAAAGCCTACGCACCTATCGGCGGTGAACTTGCAATTACCGGAGGGACGCAGAATATAGGCGCCGTTTTGTCGGTGCCTCTTGTCCGTCTCGACGGAAAGCGGGTAAGCCTGAATGCTTACGAGATAGAAGGATACAACTACTTTAAGCTGCGGGATTTGGCGGCGGTTTTAAACTTTGGAGTCACATATGATGACGCAACTGATTCGATAGAGATAAATACATTAGTTGAATATACGGAATGAAAACAAAAAGGGGTGCTGATATGAAAAAATATATACAGAAAATTTGCCTTGCATTGACTATTGTCTTTGCTTGTGTATGCCTATGTGTACCCGCGCTGGCTGCTGATGGCGGCGATATAACCGCGGTACCGGTTAAATACACCTTGTCGGTTGACGGTTCGGACGTACCGCTTTGGGCTTACGAGATAAATGGGAAAGCGTATTTCAAGCTGCGCGATATCGCGATGGCTATGAGCGGCACGCAAAAGCAGTTCGATGTTTCGTGGACGCCTGAAAATAGTGAAGTCAATCTCTTTCCGGGGGCTTATACGCCAATAGGCGGCGAGCTGACCAAACCCGAGCGCCCCGGAAATGCCGCCGCACACTTTACCGACTGCTCAATACGCAGCTTAAATGACTGGGGAAATATTCTGGCATACATTATTGACAACAGAAATTACGTGAAGCTTTCCGACCTCACAGCAGTGCTTAAGCTTTCCTCAAGCTGTGACGAGGGAAATCACACTGCCAGAATAGACACCTCGCCTGTCATAAGCCCAGCGCAGGAAATCGGCACAGCGATTGACAACATGGCCCTTTCGGGCAAGGGCAATGCCTATTCACTTGACAGCGCCGGCAATGTAATCATCTCGTACGATAACGGCAAGGTGTCGGCAAAAGCACCCCTTATTTTGCAGCCCGCCGGAAGCAACGCGGGATACGGCACGGGAGTGGACGAGGCGGGCTTCTATATCTCAAAAGAAAAGACCGCCGTTGCCTACGGCGGCGCGCAGTACGGAGAGCCTGTTTATGTGTTAACAAGCGGGGATATGGGGAAGACCTGGGATAAGTCTGAGGTCATAGCGGTAAACGTCGGTGTTCGAAAGCTCTACGTCGGTTTTAGCACAGTAAACAACGGCTGGCTTGTCATCTGCAACTTTCACGGAATGGGGCACGAGGATCATTACATATATCAAACTTCGGACGGCGGAAAAACCTGGACCCAGATCAGCAACCCGAACGATTTATACGGGCGTGTGGCGACCGGAGCAGGCTTTGCGACAAGTCAGATCGGCTTTATAAGCTATAGGTACGAAACCGAATTTCAGCCTGCCATACTCAGGACGATGGATGGCGGCTATACCTGGGAAAAGCTTTATGTCACGCTGCCCGATGAGTTTAAGAGCTACAACAAGACGCCGCTCTCCCCTGTTTTCAGCGGAAACGAGGGCTTGTATCCGATTAAGCTCAGCAGCGGGGACGGCTACTACAAAACGATATACCTAACAAGCTCCGACCGCGGAAAGACCTGGAAGTATGACGAAGCGTCACAGGCAGAAAAAACACAATTGCCTGATACAGCAGTGCCTCTCGCCGCATTGCCGGACGAGAATATCTATATTTACGGCGACAGCTCGGTTGGAAAAAAAGGCTATTACAAGGGACTTTATCTGAGCATAAACGGCACAAGCCGACACTATGAATGGCAGAGCATGACCTTTTCATACGCTCCCGAGCTCATTTTGAAGGATATGGACAAGGACGGAAAAACGGAGCTTGTTATAATTCTGACCAAAGCTTCAGGGACAGGCCTGCATCTCTCGGATATCCATATAATTAACCCCGAGGATTTCACGGAGATCGCGGTAGAAAATCCGCTTGACATCATAAAAGAAAATGTTTATTCGTCTATTGTCCATTCAGACGGCACCGTAACGACTACAATCACCGTTAACGGTCTGGAGTAGGTTATAACGCTTAGCGAAGACTATGCCCATGGTTGGGCTAAGGATAAGGCCGTATTCGGAAGCATTGTAAGCTATGCCGTGGATGGGACGACCTTGAAGTCCACCGTTCCCGTACAGGTCTCAGACGTAGTCTTTGTCGGAGAAGTAAATATTACATATGCTCTTAAGAATAACAAATATGTAATGAATGAAATCAAGTTTGTTCCGAATAAGAATAAATAAAATATATTTTTGGGAAAGTTCAAGCCCCGTTCAGACCGCTTTTAAGCGTGTTCAAAACGGGGCATTTCATTTGATGGACTATCAAAATTGCGGTGTCATATACCGCCTTGAATAAGAAAATAGAAATCAGGCGTACAAGGTTAAATCTGTTATCCTAAGCGCTATTGCCGTTCTTAAACTCAATTAAATCAAAATGATGAGCCTCTTCAGGACCTCTGCCACCCTCGTTAATGCTATAATACCGCTTCACACCGTTAACATCCAGAAATGATAAACCATATATAGGTAGTATTTCGGAAGCCGTCAATTTTGCTACAAGCGGCTTTTCAGGCGACAATTCAGGGGCTGCGAATAATGTATCGCCAGCGCGGAAAGAGCTTGCAAAAGAAAAGGTTCCCTTTTCTTCATAAATAACATAAAAGAATGTAAAATCTTTTAATTTCATATCTGTCCAAATAATGGCCGTCTCACCTATTCCATCAGAGACGTATTTATAAAATGAATCATATTTTTCTAAACGCTCATCTGTCGCAAGGTCAATGAGAACAAGGTTTTCTATGAACGATATGTAATGATAGCCGGTATCGGTTACTTTTATTGTCAGCTGCGTCCTGTAAATAGGAAAGTCCTTATTGTTGTCATTTGTAGAATCGAAAAAAGCAGCTTCGATTTCGACGTAATCGTCCGTAATCGCGCTTACATTTTCTATTTTATAATAGTCAGTAAAGCCCATGCCGTAAGCTCTTAAAACAATGGCATCCTTTTCTTTATTATAACTAGGTGTGGAAAGCGCCTTATTCGGATCGAAGACATACTTTTCAAAATATGTGTCCAAAACTGAAATCACGTCTTTTACAGGCACATAATAGGTCTTATCCTCTTTGTTATACCACTGCTCCATTCCTTCTCTTAGAACGCCCATGTAAAATTGGAACAGCGCACTTGAGTTCAAAGAATCCGCCGAAGTAAATGTAATATTACGGGCTAAAAGACGTATAACCTTATTCATAATCGCATTCAATTGTTCTTCGGAAGTGGTGCTTATAAATTTCTCCGCAGGAGTGATACGTGGCGTTGATATTGGTGTTTGCAAAGGTGCAGGGGTCAATGCTATCGTAGGCGTTGGTTCTTGTGAGGCCTCTGCTTTATTGTCATTGCTGCAGCCTGCAAGCATGGCCAAGCATATACAAATACATATAATCCATATTTTTTTCATTTCAACCTCCAAGACAGCTCTAAAGCTAAAAAACAACTTGACGCCGAGCTTCCGCCGAATGAGTGCTTTATGTTATTAAATTAAGCGCTAAAGCGAGGAACTACACGACAGGTAAAATATTACTATATATAGAATACTCTTTTTTCAAATAAAATAAATACATATCTATAAAATTCATTCTTTATTTTTTAATTTAAAAAATTCAAGCCCCGTTTTGACCGCTTTTAAGCGTGTTCAAAACGGGGCCGTTGCTTGATGCCGGAGATTGTTAATTCGGAATATGAATACTTACGCCGTTTACCTCAACACCGCCCTCGGCGGAGATAAGTATGTACTTTGTGCCGTTAATAACCCGGGTTTCCACAAGATCGCTGCGGTCGGGGCTGACTGTTATTACTACATCCGGCGTGCGGATTTCGAACTTCTTGTTATCTATGATATTACGCGGGTTTATCGCCGCTTCAGCGCCAAACTCCGCTTCATATTTTTCGGCAAAATTGTCTATATGAGCTTCCGAGACACCGCAGGACTGAAGCACATTCTTAACTTGCTTTTTAGAAATGCTCTGCCGCTCATCCTCTTTATTTTCCTTGTTAAGCTCAATCATCTCGCGCAGCTCATCGTGAATGGTCTGCATTACCTCAAGGCTGCAGTCCTTTTCAAGAGTTTCGCTTAGCACGGACCGGAAGGTAGACTTCTGCGTCTCCGCTGGCATAGGGGGTTCCGTCCGAAAAACGGCGTCGATAAATTCCGAATGTATTTCTGCGGCGTCCTTTGTATAGTAGAGCGCATTATAAATGTTTGCTGTGCGGCCATCAAAGGCAGGAAACATAAATCCAAGCTGCGGCGCGGTCACCACCCAGCCGGATTTGCTGTTATGGAACTCCCTTTCGCTGTCGAAATAGCTTAGCTCGGGCTGCTTAAGCTTCACAGGGCAAATGCTGCAAAGTATGTAGGAAAACACTTCCGAAGAAGCGTCCTGCTGCTTTGAGCCGTCCTTAGCGCGGTACGGCACGTCGTAATTATCGCTCGCCAGCAGAATAAGATAGTTTCCCTCCATGCTGTGCGCATTAATAACACGCTGAAAGAATTCCTGCACAATGTCTAAATCCTTCAGGGATGATTTCCGCAGCGCCATCAGCAGCTTGTGCTCCTCGCTATCCATGACCTGCTGTGTGCTGAAGGAGATGTCAATCAGATTTTTGTCAGAAGTGCCGGAGAGCGTCTTTTTTAAAAGCGCCAGATAGGACTCAGTCTCCTCCTGAGATGAAAGTCCGAGTGATTGGTCGAACATGGATATAATTTGTCCCTGCTCATTAACGTAGCAGCCAAGTATGTTTGTGATGCTGGTTTTATCCTTGTTAATCCTGCGTCGAATCTCGCCAATTTCTTTTTCTGTCATAATTCCTCGCTGTTAGCTCTTTTGAATTTCGGAGATGGCCTACGCCATTGCCGAGCTTGCATTATAGCACATTGAGGAGAAAAGATAAAGATTATCATTAATTTATGTGCGCTGAACAAAGCCTGAGTGCGTTGAAATATAAATGTTTCAACGCACTCAGGCTTTGTTCAAAGTCGCTCTGTAGCTTGTTCAGATCAGAGCTTCCACCTTTTCTGGGCAAAAAACTAGTTTTTTGCCGTTTGACATAGCGGTGCCGGTCAGACGATAGCCCTTCAGCTCGGGCTCCTTCGAACATGCAACAATGATTGCTTTCGGATAATTTGAGAGGTTTTTCTGCGTTACTTCCATTTTGTAAATACCAAATAAAACCGTGTCTCCCGCTACTTCACCTTTGCCGGCTATAATCGGATGGGGTGTGCCGTCCTCACGCTGCGTCACAAGGGTAATAAATGCTGAATCTTCAATAACTCTTTTGACATCCTCTGTAATAATCATAATTGACACTCCTTTAAGTATAAATTTTATATTTACTCCTGAATTTGAATATGGTATAATAATAATACTTAAATGAAATGTTATCAAGTACGCAGAATAATAATAGTAGGTAAGAAAAAAATGAGTAATAAAAATACAATGGAGCAGATATCCTGCAAAGACCGTTGTCCTTGCAATGAAGTATGTCCGCTTGAAAAAGCCCTGACACTTATTGGAGGCAAGTGGAAAATCCCAATTTTATGTGCTCTATATCAGGATGGCACAACCAGGTACAACTCGCTCAGACGAAAGCTCAAAGGAATAACAAATACAATGCTGGCAAGCTCCCTCAGGGAACTCGAAAATGATGGCCTGATTTGCCGGAAACAGTATGCTGAGATGCCTGTTAGAGTGGAGTACAGTCTTGCTGAGGCGAGCGGTGACCTTATGCCGATTTTGGAGAAACTGGCAGGTTGGGGAGCAAAGCGATGACGGGGCTTGACAGATACGAGAATGCGAAAAAAGGGCAATAAACTCGCGGTTTATGCCCTTTTAAACTATTCTTCCCGTAGGGCCCCAGGGATTCACGGCTTAGCCGTGAATCCCTGGGGCCCTACAAAATTCATATTTACAATATTACGCCAAGGTATAGTCCCCCGAAAATACACACCTGACCATTTCTGCTAATCTAACGAGATCACTGTGAAGGATTAGCCTGTTCTCTTCAAGCTCAATGGTAATATCCACCGTGTTATACCAACTGTCCTCAACGCCGTAGGCCTTATAGGTCTTGCCGTCAGAGGAGGTCAGAGTAATATTGTCAACGGAAGCGATGACGCAGCTTGTGCCGTACCATCTGGTGTAAATTCCGTCAAAGGTCAGTTTGTCTTTTGATGCTTCTTTGATTTTAACACTTACCTCATCACCCGTAGGATACCTGTCAGATGGGTCAAATTTCTCTGCGTTGCTGTAGCTCCATTCTCTTTCAGCCCAGCCGTAATCGACCGTAGGTGCAGTATAAACATTGTTAATATTGTAGTAGAAATCGGAGTCCGGCGTTACCGAACCATTCTTATCGCAATCTATGAACAGTGGTACATTGCCGTAATTGATGCGAATAACATAAACGTCGTCCATTTCATCATATGTAACGTCGCCGGAGCCGAACAGACTGCGTATCTCTGAAAGTGTCAGGGACGCCGGGCACCCGCTGATGATATTATTAACGTGGCCGGACACATAAGTACAGCGGTTTGAATCGGTTGGCACATCACCTAGTCCTTGGACATCAAACGCCAGCATAAGCCCGTTCTTATAGTAAACATCTGAAAGTTCACCTATAGTTGATGCCCCCAGCTTTGCGTCAATCTGAGCCTTCGTCATGCCTACGAGAAGAAGCGCATAGCTGTTAAGCGCCAGCGAGGAAACGGAAGGCATAACATAGGGCTTTCCCGTGTCAATTACCACCTTACCGTCGCTCCACTCAACGGAAAAGTCTATTATCTGGGCTATATCACGAAGCTTAAAATAGTTGTTTCCGCCTATACTGTAGGCCGACATAGGAATTCTAACGCCATCCTTAATAACGGCAAGGTTCGACGGCTCCGCGTCTCGGATCTCTTTGCCCTTGGACGACATTTCACCGCCAACCGGAGTGTAGGCCTTGCCTGATGAAAGTATAATGGAGTGACCATCCCAGCTCACATCAAATTGAGCCTTTGTTCCGCTCAGACTGTAACTGAGATCGCGCAGCTTAATAAAATTATTGCCTCCAATAAGATACGCATCAAAACCGACCGTCTTCCCATCAATCAGGATGGTCGAGGCGGTAGGTGTTGCCGAGGCGGCAAGCGCCCCATTTGTAAAGATCGAACACAATAAAAGCGAGAAGATGAGAACCAACGATATTTTTCTTTTCATATTATTTCTTCCTTCCATAAAATAGTCCGGCGCAGTAACAGTGCAATACACGCCAGATCAAAGTGACATCTTAGGCTATTTTTGTTGGAAAACTTAATTCTTGCATTCACCTCCAGTTAAATGCCAGTATTTTCAAGCAATTTACCAAGCAGCTTTTTAAAATAAACCTTATCTGCTGCAGGCCAGCGGAAGCCAAGCTTATCAAGCATCGTTAAAGTGCCTCTCATTTTCACCTTAGCAGATACAATATCGGTGGTATGCTTCTCGTTGTCGTTTTGCAGTGAGCGGCCCAGCAGCTCCATGGCTGCGTTGCGGATAGCTTCATTGCTGTCCGCCGACAGCGCTTTTAACCTTTTATTCATCTCTGTGCGGGATAGCATCACAAACTCTCTTCCAACACATGATAGAATATCGCTTAATCTCACTGTGCTGGGATTATCAAGGTGGAACACCCTGTTTGTCAGGCAATCCGCTTCAGCGAGCAGCCTCATTGCCTTTGTTGTTTCGTCAACAAAACCGAAGCCTATTTTATGGTCTTTTATTGGTATTGTACCCGTCAGATACATAGACTTCAGTATTCTAAGAGTTGCGTTTATATCGGCATTTCTTGCTAGGTCCGCGTTATTTAAGCTTGGCGAAACGTGACCTAGACGAAAAATCATATACTTAAGCCCTGACCGAGCTGCGGAAAACACCTTGTTTTCGGCTATTTGCTTTGTTCTTTGATAAACATTCAAAAATTCAGTACCAAGATCAGTATCCGTCTCGCGAATTATCGGGAGATTAACGGCACTGATTGTGGAGATGTGACAAAGCAGGGTATCTTTTTTTCTTTTAGCCAGCTCAATCATATTCTCAGTCGCCGAGACATTTGCTCTGTACATCTCGTCGTAAGGGGCATAATGCCGAATATCGGCCGCTATGTGAAATATTACATCCGGTATTACATTCGGCGTAAAGCCCGATTCCGATATATCCGCACAGTAAATGCTTACCCTGTCTGAATTGTATATTGCAATACCCTCAGCGGCAAAATAGCTCTTAAGGCTCTCTTTCAGCCTTTCCCTACTGCCTCTTACCGTTATATGCATATGGGCATCGCTGTGCAAATACATCTCTCGTATAAAAAAGCTGCCTAAAAACCCTGTTCCGCCTGTTATCAGCACATTTCTCATCTGACGCTTTTGGGTAAAATCCAAACCCTTCACCGCTCGGACATACTGCCTGTATTGCGCTACTTTTTTGGCGTCGTCTTTAACCCTTTGATGCACTTCTCTCGTTTTCTCCGTATCAATTTTTGCTGCTAATTCGCTTAAGACAGGATAATCAACAAGGTCTTTCAAGTCAACGTCAAGCCCTATTGACATAAGACTACCCATAACTTCGAACAGGCGAAGTGAGCTTCCGCCCAAATGCAGAAAGTTGTCGTTTCTTTTTATAGTGAATTCGCCTGGGAGCTCTAAAATCTCATGCCAGACTTTTGCAATTATCTTTTCTGTTTTTGTTTTTGGCGTTTCACCCGATACGGACGGCAGTAAAGGGTTCTCAAGCGCCTGTTTGTCAATTTTCCCGTTTTGTGTCAACGGAAAAGCATTAAGTGGCGTGACACTGCGAGGTATCATATATTTTGGCAGCCTCTTTGACAGGGCTATTACAA
>CAYQMY010000003.1:0-13132 GCA_964418735.1 uncultured Oscillospiraceae bacterium
TTCCTGCGCTTTTTTGCCTCGATTGAGGCTGCTATCCCCACCAATCTGGCAACGCGGATTAAATCAGTGGTTACCTAGGGGGTATGGATACCCCCTAGAAGCATAAACTATAAACTGGTAGTACCGGTTGACTTCAAAGCCCGGTACGTATAAAATAAAGGTAGACATTAAATGAAGGGTAAGCGGATATGGCTTTTTATGAAAATACTATTGGCGGCGCGCTGAACGATATCGCGTCAAGGTTTCCCGACCGCATTGCGGTGGATTATGGCGGAGAAACCTACAGCTGGGCAAAGCTCAATGAGAAAGCAACAAGAGCTGCGGCGGGGCTTACGGAGCTCGGAATAGGCAGGGGAGACCATGTGGCTATATGGTCAGCCAACAGTCCGGCCTTTCTGATTGCCTTTTTCGCAGTGGCACGTATAGGCGCGGTATCGGTGCTGTTCAATACCAGCTGGAGCGAGGAGGAATTCAAGGACGCTCTGCGCGATACGGATATAAAGTGCCTTATGTTCGGTACGGGATACAGCAAGTCGGATTTTTGCAAAATCTGTGACGGATTGAAGATTGAAGAATACCCGCTTCTTGAAAGGCTTATATACATCGGAACAGGGAAAGAGTCCTGCTGCATGACTCTCGACACGTTGCCGGAGTCCTCAAAAAAATGGGAAGAGCCTGACATAGAGGATGTTGCGTCCATACTGTTCACATCAGGAACGACAGCAAGGCCCAAGGGAGTTATGCTTGTGCACCGCGCTATGCTGCAGAACGCCTTTCTTTCCTCGGAATCGCTCAGGATAACCGAAAGGGACGTATTCTGCATCGCCCTGCCGATGTTCCACTGCTTCTGTCTAATCGCGAATATACTTTCTGCACTTTCGAAGGGCGCCTCAGTTGTAATTGCAACAAAATCCGAGTACAGGAGTATTCTCGAGATGATAAGCGATAAACGCTGTACCGTGTTTAACGCTGTTCCAACGCTCCTTCTTCGTCAGCTTGAACGTGTAAGCGAAGAGAACTTCGATCTTAGTTCGCTAAGAGTTGGCATTATAGGCGGCGCCCCTTATTCGGTTGAACAGTATGCCCGTATCTGCGAGGAGCTGCATTTCGAATGTCTTATGGCCTCGATAGGGCAGACCGAGGCGACTGCGGGATATACCATGACGGACTACGACGATTCGATTATGATAAAGGCCGCCACGCTAGGGCGCTTTCTAGAGGGCTTCGAGGGCAAGATTGTCGACGTCTCGAACGGAAAAGACCTTGGCACGGGCATGGAAGGCGAGATCTGCATACGCGGCTCGATGATTATGAAGGGCTATTACAAGCAGCCTGAACGTACGGCTGAGGCGATAGACCCGGATGGCTGGCTTCACACCGGAGACATTGGCTTTATTGGGAGTGACGAACGCCTCCGGCTTACCGGACGCAAAAAGGACATAGCAATCAGGGGCGGGGAAAATATCAGCCTTGCCGAGGTCGAAAAGGTAATAACCGGCCAATTCGAAATCGAAGCGATAAAGGTGCTGGGCGTGCCGGACCCGATGTACGGGGAGGAAATATGCGCCTGCATCGTGAAGGGCAGGGAAACTGAGCTTACGGAAGAACAGGTGCGGCACGCGGTGTCGTTATTTCTTGCAAAATACAAGGTGCCGAAATACGTTCTTTTCTTTGACCGACTTCCGTCCACAGCAAGCGGAAAGATACGCCCCGAAGAGCTTCGCCCAATTGTACTAAAGAAACTGGGATTATAATAAGGAGAAAGTTTGAAACGAGTTTCAAACATATTAAAATAAGTGCGTGTTGCTCGCCCTGCGGGCAACCGCAACACATGCACAAATTTATGACCATTCTTTTTACGGTCATTTTGTGCCATATATTTGAAAGGAATGGTCATAAATATGAGCATTGAAACAGGATTAAAAGGCCGCGCGGAGGCCGAGGTAAATGAGAGCAACACCGCGCTGACAATGGGTTCGGGAGACCTTAGGGTTTTTGCGACGCCCTGCATGGTCGCGCTTATGGAAAAGGCGTCGGCAAGCTCGATTCTGCCTTTGCTTGACGAGGGGCAAAGCTCCGTCGGAACGAAGGTTGAGATCACGCATGACGCGGCAACGCCTGTCGGAATGAAGGTCTGGGCGGAGAGCGAGGTTGTCGCTATTGAGGGACGAAAGGTTGTTTTTAAGGTCGAGGCCTTTGACGAGGCCGGAAAAATTGGCGGCGGCACGCATGAGCGCTTTATCATCGCTGCCGAAAAGTTTGTGAGCAAGGTCTACGATAAACTCAAGTAAAAAAAGCGGACGAGGCAAATCTTGCCTCGTCCGTCGTTAGTTTAATGCAGATAAAATAATCGACCATTCCGAAATAAGTCTTGACAGCGAATAACCTGCGTTCGCTGGGCTCGTTGAGGGGAGCTTTATGGCCTCGATGCCCGTTGTTTCGCGGCAGAACCTGTTATAGAGGCTGTGCGCGGTGTTGCCGTTTGTGAAAATGTGCGTTATATCGGTTTCGCGGGTGATTAGACTAAGGTCATTCGGCACGGCTCCGCTTATGCTTACGTCAGAGGAGCCCTCAATTTCGCAGCTGCTTATAACATCCCAGAGCGCGATGCCGTTTTTCATCAGCAAAGCCCGCTTTTCGTCAATTGTCTGCGGAACAGGACATTCAAGGACAGCCGACAGAACCCTCCAAAACCGGTTTTGTGGGTGATGGTAGAAGAAAACTGCCTCTCGCGACTTTACCGATGGAAATGAGCCGAGAATAAGCACCTTCGAGTTCTCGTCAAAAACTGGAGGTATGTTGTGTTGATATCTCATTTTGTTTTCCCTAATAATAATCACTAAACAGACAGAATATAATTAATAGCCTCCGCGAAGCCCTCTCCGCCCTCCTTCGAGGCAACGTATGTGGGCAGATGCTGAAGCTTATCTGCAAACGGCAGAATGTTCGCGACGGCGCAGCTTATCGGGAAGTATTCAAACATCGGCTCGTCGTTTGGTGAATCGCCGAAAAAGATGCATTTTTCCTTGATACTGTCCTCTTTTAGAATAGTCGTTAAAAATAGCTTCGTCATCGCAACCTTGTTATAATCTCCGAACCAGGTGTTGACATGTATGGAGCTTACCTTTGCCTCCGCGCCCATTGAAACGCAGATGTCCTTTATTCTTTCGGCGGCCTCAAAGCCGAGATATGGAGGGTCCTCGTTGAAGTCTATGGCCAGATCATATATTCTGGCGAACTGATCCCTCGAAACCCGGCAGCCGGGAACAGCGTCTAAACAGGCCTTTTTAACGTTCTCAAGCCTTTCGCGAGTTTCAGCCCCAGCAACCGACGGGTGAGTAAAGGTTTTAATATGCGAGCCGTCGCTGTAGTACACGAAGGCACCGTTTTCGCCGACAACGGCTTTGACGGGCCACTGCCTTATGATAAGGTCACACCAGCCTGCGGGACGGCCGGTAACGGGTATGACGTTTATGCCCCTGTTATGCAGCTCCCAAAGGGCGCTGTAGGCATCGGCGGTAAGCTTTCCGTTTAGGGTAATAGTATCATCAATATCGCAGAGGACATATTTAAGCTTTGAAATTTTGCTTTTGTCCAAATTCTGTATGGCTTCCATAGTATCAATCCTTTTAAACGCATTAATAAATTAATATCAATTATAGACGTCATGGAGGCTTTGTCAATACAACAGGCGCAATGGTACCCACAAACAAAAACACAAAAACTGAGCAAGAGTGAGATAGAGAGAGCTAGAGCGAGAAAAAATGAGTTTGCAATGAAAAAAGTGAGAGCGGTTAACTGCAGTTGCATTGGATATGCATATTTCGATATTAAATAGCGTTGTACATTTATTTGCACACATGGTATGATTATCAAAGAATATAGAGCATGAGACGCAAAATATTCTTGCGTTTTAGGTAAGCACTCATTTAATCGCGTTAGGCGCCGAATGACGATTGAAATCAGTGTTACCTTGGGTTCTTCGGAAAGGAAGGTAGATATGACTATATTCTGGGCGGCTGCGCTGGTGCTATTCATTGTCGTTGAAGCTGCGACCGTCGGTCTCGTCTCAGTTTGGTTCGCGATAGGAGCACTCGGCGGACTGATCTCAGCGCTGCTTAACGCTCCGATTGGGGTACAGATTATTTGCTTTGTCGTGCTTACGGCTGCATCTCTGGCTTTTACACGCCCGCTGACAAAAAAGTATCTGGCTCCAGAGCACAGGAGGACAAACGCCGACAGGGTTTTCGATTTGATCGGTGTAGTGACCGAGAGTATCGACAACTTAAAACAGACCGGCTCTGTGAAGGTCGGCGGAAAGCTGTGGAGCGCGCGCTCCGACAGCGGCTCCATTATCGAGGCCGGAGAAAAGGTTCGCACGGTACGTATTGAAGGCGTAAAGCTTATAGTTGTGCCGCAGGAAGCGGCAGAGCCGGTAACAGCCGGCGTAAAAATAAAGGAGGAAAAATAGTGTTATTTTTTGAGAATTTAGGTAGAGCTCTGGGCCCTGCAGCAATCTTTATTGTAATCATCTTGGTTCTGGTGCTTATAGTAAAAAACATTCGCATTGTTCAGCAGGCGCAGGCCTTTGTTATCGAGCGCCTTGGCGCGTATTCGACAACATGGAGCGTAGGACTGCACTTTAAAATACCGCTTTTTGAGCGTGTTGCCCGCGTGGTTTCACTGAAGGAGCAGGTTGTTGATTTCAAGCCTCAGCCAGTAATCACGAAGGACAACGTAACAATGCAGATTGATACGGTCATTTATTTCGAAATAACCGATCCGAAGCTTTTTGCATACGGAGTCGAGCATCCGATGCCCGCACTTGAAAACCTGACGGCTACCACTCTGCGTAACATAATAGGCGACATGGAGCTTGACCAGACGCTGACCTCGAGAGATACTATCAACAGCAAGATGCGCCTGATACTCGACGAGGCGACAGACCCCTGGGGTATCCGCGTAAATCGTGTCGAGCTGAAGAACATAATCCCGCCGAGAGAGATACAGGACGCCATGGAGCGGCAGATGAAGGCCGAGCGCGAGCGCCGCGAAGCGATACTTCGCGCCGAGGGCGAAAAACGTTCCGCCATTCTGGTTGCCGAGGGCGAGAGAGAATCTGTGATACTCCGCGCAGAAGCGAAGAAGCAGTCCCAAATTCTTGAGGCTACAGGTGAGGCTGAAGCTATTATTGCAGTTCAAAGAGCCCTCGCCGAGAGCATCAAGATGGTCAACGACGCTAATCCTTCAGATGCATACATCAAGATACGCTCGCTCGAGGCGTTTACCGCCGCGGCGAACGGAAAGGCGACAAAGATTATTATCCCGTCCGAGATACAGGGATTGGCAGGGCTTGCAGCTGGTCTTAAGGAAGTTGCTTCAACGCCCATGGTTGAAGCGGCAGCCGAGCCAAAAAAATAATTTTTAAATTTTGCCGGCGGCCTTTAAGCCGCCGGCAAACTCAGCCTGTCAAAAAACTCCCTCGCAGAGAGATGGAAATCCATTTTTCCGGGAATTCACTTCTCGGAAAAATACCACAGCCCGCGCAAATCGTGCGCGACCGGGGGTATCGCGGCTTTAGCCGCGTATCTAGGGGGAATTGGATTCCCCCTAGAAGCTTGTCGAAAACACTTTTTCGACAAGCTCAAGTATTCCGGCGGCTTAAAGGCCGCCGGAATACTGCACTGAGCTCCTATTAGTTGACAAAATGGGAAAAACAGTATAGAATATACTAAATTAATATTTTGACGTTCAGAGAATTATGAGTGGAACGAAAACGGCGGCATTTTTATCAAAACAGTGCCCTTGTTTTCGTTTTTTAAATTTCCGGACAAAGAGAAGAAGTTTGAAACAAGTTTCAAACTTAACTGATTTTGGTGCGTTTTTCTCGCCGCTTTCGCGGCAACCGAAAAACCTGCACATTTATGACCATTCCCTTTCTTGGTCTTTTTGTGCCTTTTAGAATGCGAAAGGAAATGGACATAAATATGAAAGAAAAAGTGTTGGATCAACTGATAGAAAATCCGGTCATAGCGGCCGTGAAGAATGCGGAGGGCTTGGAGGCTGCGCTCAAATCTCCCTGTCCTGTCATCTTCGTGCTGTTCGGAGATATTTGCTCGATAAGCGAAATTACAGAGCGTATAAGACAGGCCGGAAAGGTTCCGGTTGTACATATCGACCTAATAGACGGACTTGCTAACCGCGAGATTTCGGTGCGTTTTATCAAGCTGAATACCCAAGCGCAGGGCATAATAAGCACAAAGAAGCAGCTTGTGCGCTGTGCTAAGGAGCTCGGCATGATTGCGGTTCAGCGACTTTTCCTCTGGGACTCTCTGTCACTTGAAAACGTACAGAAGAGCATTACAAGCGATACAGCGGATTTTATCGAGATACTGCCCGGCATAATACCCAAGGCCGTTGAGTACTGCGTGCAAAACGCGCACATACCGGTAATTACCGGAGGGCTTATAGCGACAAAGAGCGACGTGGTTTCCGCGCTCAGCGCGGGAGCTACCGCGATATCAACGACAAAGGAAAGCCTTTGGTTTGAAAATTAAAATTAAATATTAGGAATCTCTGATTGAATCGCGTCGGATGGATGAGCGAGAGAGATTTTTGTCAGTTAGCCCAAAAAACGCAGGCAATACTTTGTGTATTAACGAGGCTTTTTGGGAGAACTGGCGGAAATTAATCCGCTCAGCCGCCGACAGACGATTTAATCAGAGGTTCCCAAAGTAAGCATTCAGAGTGTTTGAGTCAGATGCTGCAGGGGCCGCCAAAAGCGGTCTTAGCGGTATTTGGCTTTTTTATTTCAGGGGGTAAGTTAATGTATGACGTAACAATAATAGGCTGCGGCGTTGTCGGGGCAGCTGCGGCCTTCGAGCTTTCAAAATATGAGCTTTCGGTCGCGATTCTTGAAAAGGAAAACGAAGTTGCCTGCGGCACCACAAAGGCGAACAGCGCGATTGTCCACGCTGGCTACGACCCCGCGCCGGGCACTAAAATGGCGCGCCTTAACGTTTTGGGAAGCAAAATGATGGAGCGGCTTTGCAGCCTGCTTTCGGTTGAATATAAAAATACAGGTTCACTGGTGCTTGCGTTTAACGACCGCGATATGGAGTGCGTTGAAAGCCTTTATAAGCGCGGCCTTATAAACGGCGTGGAGGGGCTTTCTATCCTTAACGGCGAACAAGTCCTCAATATGGAGCAGAGTGTAAATCCTGATGTCAAGGGTGCGCTGTACGCGCCGAGCGCAGCGATAGTAAATCCGTGGAGACTTTGCATCGCGATGGCGCAGACGGCGGTGCAAAACGGAGCGAAGCTCCATATCAATTCGGAGGTTACCAAAATCGTCAATCTTGGCGATTACTACCGAATTGAAACCGCGTCCGGCACTTATGACACTCGATACATCATAAACGCGGCGGGGGTGTATTCGGACAGGATAAGCGACATGGCGGCAAAGCCATTTTTCAAAATCATACCCATAAAAGGGGAGTACTATCTGCTTGACAAAAGCCAGGGCGGCCTTGTCAATACCATTGTTTTTCAGACGCCCGACGAAAACGGCAAGGGGGTTCTGATAGCTCCGACCGTCCACGGCAACCTAATTGTCGGTCCGACGTCGGAAACGATAGAAAAACCTGACGACACGGCCGTATCGCGCGGCGGACTTGAGAAGGTCGTGCAAAAATCGCTTCGCTCAAGCGCGAAGGTGGATTTCAGGGAGTCAATCCGCAACTTCGCCGGTGTGAGAGCGGCCTCAACTATTGACGATTTTATTATCGAGGTCTCAGCTCCGCGCTTTATTAACGCCGCTGCAATAAAATCTCCGGGGCTGACTGCTGCGCCGGCAATTGCCCTCGAAATTGTTGAGCTTCTTCGGCAGGAGGGGCTGAAGCCGGAGGAGAAGGAGAATTTCAGAGTTTTCAAAGGAAAAGCTCTGTTTAAGGACATGTCCCCTGAGGAAAAAAACGAGGCCTTAAGCCGTGACAGTCGCTACGGGCGCGTTATCTGCCGCTGTGAAACCATAACGGAGGGCGACATTTTGGCTGCGCTGAATTCGCCGATTCCGCCGGTCTCGGTAGACGGCGTTAAGCGGCGCTGCGGCTCAGGAATGGGAAGATGTCAGGGGGGCTTTTGCTCGCCGCGCGTACATGAAATTCTGAGTAGGGAAACTGGCACCGACATGGAGCAAATTTGCAAGGACGGCGCGGGGAGCTATATTCTAACTGGCAGGACTAAAGACGGAAAGCGTGGCGAGAAATAATGGATAGATACGATGTTGCGATAATAGGCGCAGGCCCTGCGGGACTCGCCGCCGCCTGCGCGGCGCATGAAAACGGTGCGGAGAAAATACTAGTAATAGACCGCGACAAAGAAGCCGGAGGGATTCTCAATCAGTGCATACACAACGGCTTTGGACTCCACTACTTTAAGGAGGAGCTGACAGGGCCCGAATACGCCGGACGCTTTATCCGTATGCTGAAAAGCACGGGCGCAAGGCTGATGCTTGACACCATGGCGCTTAAAAATACAATTGACAAAGAGATAACCCTGATGAACCCTAAGGAGGGTTACTTCACGGTTTCGGCGAACGCAATTGTTCTTGCCATGGGCTGCCGCGAGAGAACAAGGGGCGCTATTAGCATTCCCGGAACACGGCCGGCGGGGGTTTTTACGGCCGGAACGGCACAGCGTTATGTAAACATAGAGGGCTATATGGTGGGGAAAAGAATAGTCATTCTGGGCTCGGGGGACATAGGCCTTATCATGGCGCGGCGCATGACGCTTGAGGGTGCAAGGGTGCTCGCCTGCGTAGAGCTTATGCCCTATTCGAACGGGCTCAACCGAAATATCGTGCAGTGCCTTGACGATTACGGCATACCGCTTTACCTGTCGCACACCATAACTAATATCAAAGGCAAAAACAGGGTTGAGGGCGTGACGGTGCAGAGAGTGGACGACTGTGGTAAGCCTGTTTCGGGAACCGAAATCGAATTTGACTGCGACACGGTGCTCTTGTCCGTAGGGCTTATACCGGAAAACGAACTCTCAAAGGAAGCAAAAATCGAAATTGACCCACGCACGAAGGGCCCGATAGTGCATGAAAATATGGAGACCTCCGTTCCCGGAATTTTTGCCTGCGGAAACGTTGTGCATGTGCACGACCTAGTAGACTTTGTAACCGCCGAGAGCCTTCGTGCGGGAACTGCGGCTGCGAAATACGGCAGGGAAGCAAACAATGACAAAAAAACTGTCGCAGTAGAAAGCGGCGAGAACATAGCCTGCTCCGTTCCGCAGATGCTTCGAATAGAGAATATTAAGAAGTCGGCAGAGATATTTTTCCGAGTAAAAAGGGCGTTTGAAGCCTCTGTCGTTGAGGTTTATGCCGATGGTAAGCTGCTCTTGTCGTTTAAGCGGGAGCGCATGACACCCGGAGAAATGGAGCGAATAACGATAGCAAAATCGGTTCTCGAATCGGGCGGGGAAACCCTTAGGCTGTCCGTAAGGGAGGCGAAAGTATGAAGGAGCTGATATGTATTGTCTGCCCCAAAGGCTGCCATTTGCGTATAGACGAGAAGACTTTAGCTGTCACTGGGAACGCCTGCCCGCGCGGCGCAGAATACGCGAAAAAGGAGCTTTCTAATCCAACGCGAGTCTTAACAAGTACCGTTAAAATTAACGGAGCGCTTCATTGTCGCTGTCCGGTCAAAACTGACAGAGATATCCCAAAGGAAAGAATTTTTGAAGCCGTGGCTCTTCTTGACGGTGCCCAGCTTCATGCTCCGGTTCGATGCGGAGATATCGTAATCGAAAACCTTTTAAATTTGGGAGCTAGCTTTGTAGTAACAAAGGACATGGATGCCTTATAATCAAATGCAAAAAGGTTTTAGCTTAAGCTTAAAATTGATATTCAGCTGTGATATAATAAGTTAAAAAATAAAAAAGCGTTCGCTTTACAGAAGGGGAGTGTAAGGGATGGATCTAAATAAACTGCTTGCCGATTTGAGGGACTGCAAATGCGGCAGAAAGCATGAATTTGACACCGAGCTTGTCGAAATAGGAAGCGGTATAACAAGCAAAACGGGTGAGTATCTCGACTCGGTCGGGTTTCCCAAAAAGATACTGCTGGTGGCGGATAATAATACCCTGAAGGCCTCGGAGGGTCTTGTTAAGAGCCTTCAAAGGAGTAAGTATGAAATAAAGTTCAAGCTTTACGAAAACCTGACTCTCGCGGAAATGGAGCAGGTGGAGGAGCTGCAAAGGCAAAGCGCGGGGCTCGGAGGAATCCTCTCTGTCGGCTCCGGCTCGTTAAACGACATTTGCCGAGTCGCCGCCTACCGCCAAAACCTCGACTTCGCGATATTCGCGACGGCACCGTCTATGGACGGCTTTGCCTCCGACACAGCCCCCATAATAGAAAACAGGTTTAAGCTCACGCGTCAGGCAAAGCAGCCAAGGGTTATAATCGGCGACACAAGGATACTGGCGGCGGCTCCCGCGGAGCTTAAAGCCGCCGGCTTTGGGGATATGATTGGAAAGTTCACGGCGCTTGCCGACTGGAAGATTTCTAATATTTTGACCGGGGAATATTACTGCGAAAGCATTGCCGAGCTGACTCGTGAGGGTCTAAAAAAGGTCACAGAGCAGGCGGACAGAATAGGCGAAAACGACGAGGAGGCTGCCGCGAGAGTGATGGAAGGCCTTGTCCTCAGCGGACTTGCGATGAAGCTTGCCGCAAGCTCAAGACCCGCCTCGGGTGCCGAGCACGTTTTGTCCCACTTCTGGGAGTGCAAAAAGCTTGTATCGAATATCTGGCCTGAGTTTCACGGCAAAAAGGTTGGAGTAGCGTCGGTTATCATAAGCAGCCTTTACAGGAAGCTTGTTCTTGAAAACGAAAACATTGAGCCGACCGCAGATAAAACCGATTGGGAGGCAGTTAAGGCAGCTTATGGGCCGGAGCTTGAGCCGGAAATGATGAAAATGAACGCGCCCACGATAACGGACGGCATTGCACCTGAAACGATCAAAGAAAAGTGGCCCGAGATACGAAAAATCATACTCGAAACTCTGCCGGAGGACAAAGAGCTGCTTTCTCTGATGAAAAAAGCGGGGGCCGCGACCACACCGGAGGAAGTCAATGTAAGCGAGGACTTGCTTGAGCAGGGACTTAAGTTCCATCCATATATGAGACACAGAGTTCTGCTGACAAGGCTTATTCCCATGCTCGGCATAAGCTGAGAGTTCGTTTTTGCCATATTAATGTTGCACATTAAATAATCTGTGATACAATTTATATATAAATATTATTTGAGGGGCGGGCATACTTGAATATAAAGAATTTGTCACAGACGACCGGTTTATCCAAAAAAATAATAAAGACGTTCAAAAAAGACGGACTGTTGGGATCAAACCACGATGAAAGCACCGTTTTGACAGCGATTTCCTGTTTGATGATTTTAAGGTTCAGCTATGAGCAGATTAAAACTATGCACAACAGTCCGGATCGGATAAGAGCTGTTGTCAAAAAGCATATCAGGGAAATGTCAAACGGCGATTTTGGGTATCCGGAGCTTTGCGGTCTGCTCGGAAAAATTGATTTATTCGGGGTTCGGGATATCGTTCAGTTAGGAGATAGGATTAAGGACGTCCTTTTTCTTCCGGGAGACAAAGCCGCACAGACCGAGGATATCAGAAAATGCTGCAAGAATTTGCAGAAGCAACTTAAAAAGGTAAAAAAGGATTACTTTATTGCCAACATAATGGACTTTTTTGCGATGTTCCCGATTTTAGGAATTCCGTTCGGCTTTGTCCGCACATTTTTTCTTTCAAGGGCGTGCGATAAGATGAAGGTGGCTTACGAGCTCAACGACGGCTTGTCAGACAGCCTGTCGGGGCTTCAGCCAAATTTGGATATAGCTTACTTTGAAAGCGTGAACCGTTTTACGGGATTGAGCTATGACTGGGCAAGGCCGAATCTGTCACCTGGCAATTACATAAACGAAACCACTACTCGTATCGATATGATGGAGGATCGGGCCTTCGTTATAAATGTGCAGTTGAACAAATTGCCTATTAAAAGCTCAACTTCTGATAAAATTTTATTTGGATAATAAGTGAAAAAAGTATTGTGTGATTTTGTCAAATAGGATAAAATATTGTCGGCATTTACAAATGACAGTATTGAGAGGAGTATGTCAATGTTCAAGCTCAAGGAAAACGGCACTAAGGTGTCAACAGAGATTATCGCAGGCGTAACCACTTTCTTCACTATGGCGTACATCATAGTTGTAAACCCGACAATTCTTAGCCAGGCCGGCATGGAGTGGGGGGCAGTGTTTCTCGCGACAATTATTGCCGCCGCGATAGGAACCCTTATAATGGGTCTCTTCGCAAACGTTCCCTATGCCTTGGCTCCCGGAATGGGACTCAACGCGTTTTTTGTCTACACCGTATGCTTTACTTTGAAGTTCACCTGGCAGCAGGCGCTGTCAATGGTCTTTATCTGCGGTGTGGTCAACATTCTCATTACGGTTACCAGGGTCCGTAAGCAGATCATCAAGGCAATCCCCAGAAGCCTGCAGCACGCAATCAGCGGTGGTATAGGCGTATTTATCGCCTTTATTGGCTTCGTAGACGCGAAATTCGTAAACTTCACCGCCGGAGTACCGGCAATGGCAATGCCCAATAAACCCGACCTCATTCTCTTCGTTATAGGACTTTTCCTCATAATTATCCTTATGCTTATGAAGGTTAAGGGTGCTATGCTTATCAGCATTATTGTGACGACAATTATAGGCATTTTTATGGGAGTTACAAAAACGACCGATACGATTAGTCTGGGTGAGGCCGTTAAGGTTCTACCGACAACCTTCGGCGTAATATTCACAAAAGAAGGCCTTGGCTCGCTTTTCTCGGAAGGAGCAAAAATTCCGCTCGCTCTTGTCACAATCTTTGCTTTCAGCCTTTCCGATACCTTTGACACAATCGGAACCTTTATCGGCACAGGCCGCCGCAGCGGCATCTTCAGCGATGCAGACGAGAAGGCTTTAGAGACAAGTACAGGCTTCAAATCCAAGATGGACAAGGCACTTTTTGCGGACTCCATCGCGACCTCGATAGGCGCTAT
>CAYQMY010000003.1:13232-31986 GCA_964418735.1 uncultured Oscillospiraceae bacterium
GCTTTCTTCGCTGGAATCTTTATGGCTTTCAGCTACAACATCTCCTATGGTATCGCGACAAGCTTTATATTCTACTGCGTAGTAAAGGTTGCCAAGAAGCAGGCCAAGGATGTTCATCCCATACTCTGGGTTTCGGCTATCCTGTTTGCGCTTAACTTTATCCTGCAGGCCCTAATCTAAGAGCGAATCTCAAAAAGCAATAAAACCTTACAGATTTTTGTCTGTAAGGTTTTTTTTATGGTTAAAAGCAGTTAAATTACAAGTATAAGGCCTATCATAACAAGGCAGCCGCCTACTAAGTTTGTAAGCGTCAGGGTTTCGTGCAGAAAAAGTATGGAACATATTATTGTCACAACTGGTGAGCAGGCCATAATCAGCATTACTATTGAAGCAGAGCCCTGCTTTAACGCGGCGAAGTAGGCTAGATCGCCGATCAGGGTTGCGAGAACTGCCTCAATCAGCAGGAGAATAATTGTCCTCGGCGGAAGGCTTGCTAGCTCAGCAGTTTTTCCGCCCAGCAGCATCCAGAAAAAAATAACGGCAGCGGTAAAAAACGTTCTGACCGACAGGCCTATCAAAGGGTTTATATTTCTCAGTCCCATTTTAGCAAAAAGAGGGGAGATACCCCAGCAAAGCATTCCAATAAAAGCAAATATGTATACCATAGGCTTGACCTTCTTTCTTATTATCCATATGAGCTTGTTTCAAAAATTATGAATCGGGGATTTTTAATTTAATGTCTGCTGAACAATTCGCTGTAGCGGATTGTTCATTGGAAACAAAACAAATTGTTCCGTTTCCAATGTCAAAATTGTTCAGCGCACATTTATTTGAGAGCGCGGTTTTTTTCGATTTGTGCGGGAAAAATAAAAATTATATTGATAAAGAAAGACGGAGCAAGTTTAAAACAAGTTTTACACTTTGCTGATTCTAAGTGCGTGTTGCTCGAACTAAAGGCAACCGCAACACATGCACAATTATGACCATTCCTTTTTGTGGTCATTTTGTGCATTAGCAAAGCGAAAGGAATGGTCATAAATATGAAAAAATATCCTTTATTATTAACCCTTTTGGCTTTAATCGTCTCGTTATCGCCTCTAAAAGCACTCGCCGTAAACGAAAGCGCAAAAACGGACTTTGACCCCTTTATGAAAGGCACGCTTCTCTCGGAACCTACAGTCGAGGTGCCATGGGAAAACGAATCTGAGTTTATTGAACAAAAAGAGAAAATGGGCGCTCCTTTTCTGATGGCCGCATATAAAACAGTGCTTCCTGACCCTCTGCCTGGAGAGGAGTATAACGTTCATCTGGCTGCAAGCTATATTTCGGGCACGGTGCTTGAGCCGGGCAAGGTTTTTTCTCAGAATAAGACAGCAGGGCCCTATACCGCTGAGAGAGGTTTTCAAGCAGGCCCCACCTATCACGGGACGGAAGTTGGCATCACAATAGGAGGAGGTGTTTGCAAGCTGTCGTCCACGCTGTTTAACGTTGCAGTTCTTTCAAATCTTGAGATTGTGGAAAGGCACACGCATAACATGCCGGTGCCCTATGTGCCCTACGGTCAGGACGCTACGGTCAGTTACGGCTCAAAGGACTTTAAATTTAAAAATAGTACTCAGTCGCCTATACTGATTATGGCGAAGGGCGTTGACAACATTCTGTATATTGGCTTTTACGGACAGACCGAGCCGCCACAGGTAACATGGAGCCACGAGGTGATAAACGTCGTAAAGGCCCCCGTAATCTGCAAAAAGAGCAGCGAAGTGCCTGTCGGAACCGAAAAGGTGATTCATGAAGGCATGGACGGCGCGCTTATCCGCTCATGGATTACGATGACCTACCCTGACGGCAGGAGGGAAATACGGTGCTTTGGCAAGGTCAATTACAACCCGCTGCCGTTTATCAAAGAGATAAGCTGCTAATTATTTTTCTTGAAAAAATGAAGCCCGAAGGGCTGTCAGTCCTTCGGGCTAGTTTTATAAAATCATCACTTGCCGCAACACAACTGATGAGATAATGATTGAAAACCTGCTTATGTTATGTTAGTATTTAAGTGATAGCAATAACCAAACGAGGGGCGTGAGAGCATGACATTCGGAGAGCTTATGAGAAGCCGCATGCAGGCTTTGAATATGTCAATGCGCGAATTACAAAGACAGACAGGAATTGATATCGCCAAAATCAGCAGAATTGCGAACAATCAGATATTAAATCCTTCATATTCAAATATAATAAAAATTAAAAATGCGCTTTCAATAAGCAATTTTGATGTGGAGTCCTGCTTTAGCAATGGTTCTTCAAAACTAATAACGCCGGAAACAGCCAAGAAATTTGATGACAATCCCCAGTTAAACCGTTTGCAGCATATACTTCTGGAAACAACGGGGCAGACAAGAATCATTGAGTCCTTAAAGGTACTTACAGAGTTCATGGAAAGCGACTCGCTTATAAACGTTATTTCGATTACATTTTTAGCAGGCGGCAGCTTTGAAATAAATGTATTGCCCTTCAGGGCTGCGATTAACGATGAAATATGCGGTCTGTGGCAAAGTATGCTCGCAGCACTGTATTCAGCATCCGCTGTTTTTGTGGTTGACAACATAGTTTTCTCTTCGATTATAGATGTATTTGACAAGCCGATTTTGAATAAACTCGAAATCGACAGCGTTGTGAACAGGCTGATAGACAGCCTATATAAGAAGCAAATCTCACCTAAGGACGGTTCTAATTATCTGACGCTATTGCAAAAGTACAGGCTCATAACAAAGGATAAGAGCGACAGAATAATAAACGCACTGAATACCGTAAATAAAGTTAATATCAGATCGAACGCCGCGGCGGCTAAACAAATCAATGAGGCCGGTCCGATAATAAATAAACGTGAGGTTGAGCTTTTAAAGCTTGAGCAATTAATAGATCAGCTTAAGAAAAACGACTTCAGTGAAGAGGAGCAGCAGAGGTAAAGAAATTTACCTCTGCTGCTGAGCTTATCGAAAAAGTGTTTTCGATAAGCTTCTAGGGGGAATCCAATTCCCCCTAGATACGCGGCTAAAGCCGCGATACCCCCGGTCGCGCACGATTTGCGCGGGCTGAGGAATTTTTCCGAGAAGTGAATTCTCGAAAAAATGATTATAAATTTTCCCTTTGAGGGAATTTATCGACAGGCGGAGCAGCAGAGGTAAAGAAATTTACCTCTGCTGCTATTTTGAAATGAAAAAATGATAAATGAGATTTCTTATTGCGCCCTGCTTGTCTGAAGGCTCCTCTTTACGATCATCAGAACCCTGAAGAACAGCGCTGATTCCGTATACAAGGAAAAGAGCAGTATCGTGTAAATCCAAGTCCTTAAACTTCAAAGACATTTCATTTCTATCCATAGCTTTTTTTATTAGTATCTCGATATGAGGGATTAATCTATCTAGAGTCCTCTTGTAGATAGCGTTTTGCATGCTCCAGTGGCAGTCATTAGACCACGCTTCCTTAAAGGTCATAATCGACGCATATTGAAGTGCTACAAGAAAGTTTAAGGACTCCTGAAAGGAACCGGAATCGTTTTTGCAAATTTCTGAACAGTCGGCTATAAATTGGTCTAAATAGTAGTCTACTGCAAGCTCGAATATCTCGTCCTTAGACTTGAAATAGTGGTAAAACATACCGACCTCGCCTCCGACTTCGTGAAGGATATCACGGACGGAGGTGTTTTCATATCCTTTTTCAGAGAAAAGCTTAAATGCGGCTACTACCAGCTCTTTTTTTCTGATTTCAGGTGATTTTACTTCTCTTTTCATAAAAAACCTCCATTTACAGAACAATATTCTTGAATATTATACCTTACAAAACACAGTTCTGTCAAGAAATGCATGAAAAACATATTTTTTTGTAAGTTATACTCTGCAAGCTTTATTATTTAAAATTAAGTGTTGAGAAAAAATGTGTAAGGATTTAGTTTTCTCAACACTTAATTTTTTCGCATCAAAAATGTTGAGATGTTTGCTGTTACTGATAACATACCTTTTTAATCGCAGGTAAATACAATAATGTGCCGTTATAGCAATTATTATCGTTTGTTAAGACTAGAGTTTGTTATTTTTATTAAATAAGAATCCAATGTTTTAAAATTTCAAATAGAGCAGGGAAGTTATAGTTTGATCTTTTAATGCATTCTATTTTATTTGTGTAAGACACAAAGAACATTATTCTGTATATCAAAGAACAGTGTTCTGTAAAAAAACTCATTTTGATGTTAAAAAATAACAGAAAATTGCTAATTCTCATCATTGTTAATATCGAAACATATTTGTATTAATATCTCAACACTAGTGTAAATAGTTTGAAAATATCGCCGCTTATCTGTGAAAAACAGACAAACGGCGTTTCAAACTGACAAAAAAATGCCCGGGAATACATGTAGTGTTCCCGGAGCTTTTTAATAATTTATATATTTATAATAAATTCGTTAATAAAGTGCAATGCAACCCCTAAGGTACTGGCACGCTTGGGATAACGGCAAAGCATGATATAATCGGCGTTATTGTCAAAGGTATTTAGTGCGGCCGCGGTCTGACGAAGTTCCTTCATGTAAGGCTCAAGATATTGAGTGAGAAAGCCTCCGAGGACCACATCGCAGTCAAGAGCCATGCGTATATTGTTTATTCCGATAGCAAGGTGAAGGAGCAAATCCTGCCAGAGCTTACAATACGAAGGATTTTGCAGCTCCAAACCCTCAAAAAACTCCTCAAGAGTAATGCCCAGATCATCGCTGATGCGGGAAGCGGAGCAATAAGCTTCAAGACAACCGCGTTTACCGCATTTGCATTGCAACCCGTTCGGCTCAATGCACATATGCCCAAATTCGCCGCTTCTTTTATTATCCCCCTCATAGGGAGCGCCGTTGAGAAGAACAGCGCCGCCGACACCGCCTTCAAGAGAAAGATAGGCCATTCGGCTTTGCTCAGGCTGAGTATACCATTCCGCGTAACCTCCGCTTGTGGCGTCGTTAGAAACATAAAATGGGTAATTAAGGTGCTTTGTTATCTCGCTAAGGCTGATATCCTTAAGGTGAAGCGTTGGAGCCAGTGCAATCTTACCCAGCTCAACGTTTATTACAGCGGGGATAGCTATCCCGACTCCCAAAAGCTTAGTCCTGTTTAAGCCGTTTTCATTAAGAAATATTTCCAGCTCTTCGGTAAGGTGAAGGCCGATGGCGTTGATTTCATTCGCAGTTATTCGGACGCTCTTATAAGCAATTTCTTGTATCCTTAGGTTGACCGCAATAAAACGAAGACGGTCTTCCGTTATAGAAACGCCGACTGCGAAGCGGGCGTTTTCGGCAATAGTAAGGCGCATTGCCCTACGTCCCCCGGTCGATTGGTGGGTTCCATCGCGACGTATAAGATCCGCTTCGAAGAGCTCTGACAGGTTCTGATGAACAGTCGGCATGCTTAGCGACAGGTCAGAGGCGATTTCCTGCTTGGAACGCGATGTTTCCGCACAGAAAAGATACTTATAGATGTTTTTTCGAGTATGCCGGCGGCGTTCGGTTATAGTTTCTGCAAGCTCCGTCATCAGATTATACCTCGTACTTTTATAAAAGGACTTTACATTACTATTATTATAACAACTAAAAAATAGAATGTCAATGTCACTTCAAAACAGTTTATTTTCTTTTCAAATAGCCGCACTAATTAATAAATGAACTGCATATAAATAAATAGCAGCCTAAAATGTTAAAAAATTCGTTCTGATGTTACAATTTTTCGAATGGATTTTGTTCATTGTTCTCAAAATGGAAAAATAGACAAAAATTGGTTGACTTCTGAGATTAAGAAATGTATTATTATACCATAACTTTTGTAAAATAATTTTACAAAAGGCTATTGCTTAACATTAGCTTAACAAAGACGATTCAACATAATTATAGGAGGGCATAAAATGAAAAAAGTACTTGCAATTATTCTCGTGGTTATCCTTGCATTTACACTTGTAGCCTGTAACTCGGCACCCGCCCCTTCGGCCGCGCCTTCAGCTGCAGCTTCAAAGGCACCTGAGGCTCCCACTGGTAAGGTTGGTATAGCAATGCCCACAAAGTCCCTTGAGCGTTGGAACCGTGATGGTGCGTTCCTGGAGAAGCAGTTCAAAGACAAGGGTTACAAAGTCAGTCTCGTTTTCTCAAACAACAACGTTACTCAGCAGGTCAATGACATTGAAAACCTTATAGCTGACAAGGTAAACCTTCTTGTCATTGCTGCGGTTGACGGAACCTCTCTCTCTAATGTTCTCAAGAGTGCCGCTGATGCAAAAATCCCGGTTATTGCTTATGACCGTCTGATCATGAACACCAATGCTGTTTCCTATTATGTATCGTTTGACAACTATACAGTAGGAAAGCTTCAGGGACAGTTTGTTGTTGACACACTAAAACTCAAGCTGGATGATAAGTCCAAGTCATACAATATGGAAATTACTTGCGGCGACCCCGCAGACAATAACGCAACCTTCTTCTATAACGGTGCTTATGATGTTGTTAAGCCCTTTATTGATGCCGGAATACTTAAAGTTCCGTCCGGTCAGAAAAAGTTTGAGGAGTGCGCAACAGCACAGTGGCTTACTGACAAGGCTATGAACCGTATGCAGAACATACTTGCTTCCTTCTATTCCAAGGGCACTCAGCTTGACGTTGCACTCTGCTCCAACGACTCGACAGCTCTTGGCGTAACAAAGGCAATATCCTCGGATTATGCCGGCAAAAATCAAGTTATCATAACCGGTCAGGACGGAGACGAAGCTAACCTTGCAAACATTATCGACGGCAAACAGACGATGACCGTTTACAAGGCTGTTGCGAACGAAGCCGTTGTTACAGTTGACCTTGGACTTTCGCTTTTGAAGGGCGAGAAACCCGATGGAACGCTGATAAGCAAAGCCGGATGGAAATTCCAGTGTACATACGACACAAAAACTTATAACAACAATAACGGAATAGTTCCTTCCTATCTGCTTGTTCCTAGCGTTGTTACAAAAGACAATTTGAAGAAAGAGCTTGTCGATACCGGCTACTACACGATGGGCAGCAACGGCTATCCTAAGGCTGTAGGCTAAACAAAAACAGGGATATAGCCCATACATAAGTGGCATAAAGTGCTGGATGGGCGGGGCATAGTCTCCGCCCATCTTTGATTAGATTAAAACACTATTCGAAGCCTAGGTAACCGAATGGAGGAACTACATTGGCAGACGACATTCTGGTGATGAAAAACATCACAAAACTTTATCCAGGCGTCAAGGCTCTCAATAATGTAAATCTGACGGTGGAGCGAGGAACAATCCACGCTCTGGTTGGTGAAAACGGAGCCGGAAAATCTACTCTTATGAACATTCTGAGCGGAACAATATCCCACGGTAATTATGAGGGCAGCATCTTTTATGACGGGCGTGAATGCAAGTTCAAAAACGTCCGCGACAGCGAAAAGCTCGGAATCGTAATAATCCATCAGGAGCTTGCGCTGATTTCTGAGCTCTCAATCGGTGAAAACATGTTTCTCGGCAACGAGCGCAGGGGCCGCTTTGGCATAGACTGGGACGAAACCTACAGTCAGGCTGGGAAGCTGATGAAGCAGGTGGGGCTGAAAGACTCTCCCACTACGCTAGTAAAGGACATAGGAACAGGGAAGCAGCAGTTAGTAGAAATCGCGAAGGCACTTTCCAAAAATGTTAAGCTCCTTATTTTGGATGAACCGACCTCATCTTTGAATGAAGAGGAATCAAGAATGCTGCTCAATATGCTTCTGGATTTCAAGAAGCAGGGAATGACCTCGATTATCATTTCACACAAGCTTTCCGAGGTTTCCTATGTTGCTGATAAGATAACGGTTTTGCGAGATGGAGCAACGATTGAAACTATTGACAACAGCAGCCGAGACATAGATGAATACCGGATTATACGGGGCATGGTTGGCCGTGAGATAACCGATAGATATCCTAAGCGTGAACGAAATATAAGCGACGAGCTTGGCCTTTCTGTTGAAAACTGGAGCGTTTTTCATCCGGTTTACACAGAAAAGTGCGTTGTTAACAACGTATCCTTCAACGTTCGAAAGGGCGAAATAGTCGGTTTCTCAGGACTTCAGGGCGCGGGAAGGACGGAGCTGGCCAGGTCTATATTTGGGAGAAGCTACGGCACCGCAATAACTGGAAAGCTTGAAGTAAACGGAAAAGAAGTAAAACTGAAAAACGAGCGTGAGGCAATAGAAGCCGGAATCGCCTATCTGACAGAAGACAGAAAGGAAAACGGCTTAGTTTTGATTGACACGGTGGCGCGCAACAATACATTGGCGCGCCTCGAAAAGATCTGCAATCACGGTATCATAGACGTTAATAAAGAAAATATTGTCGCAGAGGAATACAAAGAAAAGCTTCGTATAAAAACGCCAACAATTCAGCAAAACGTGAACAACCTCAGCGGCGGTAACCAGCAAAAGGTGCTGTTTTCAAAGTGGATGTTTGCCGATGCCGACGTACTTATTATGGATGAACCGACAAGAGGTATTGATGTCGGGGCAAAGTATGAGATATATTGCATTATGAACGATCTTGTCATGCAGGGAAAATCCATAGTCATGATTTCTTCCGAGCTGCCCGAGCTTTTGGGTATGTGCGACCGCATCTATGTAATGAACGAGGGCGAGCTTTTGGCTGAAATGGATGCAGCCGATGCTACTCAGGAAATAATCATGCAGGTGATTCTCAGTTCTGATAAAAAGAAAGCTATAGAAGAGTGCAAGGGAGCGTAAGCCTGTGAAAGGAACTTCAATAAAGTCATCTCCAACAACAACTTCGTTAAACGCATCTTCATTACTCAAAAAGTATACTATGACAATTGCTCTAGTCGTTGTGTTTGTGTTCTTCACAATTCTGACAAGCGGCAGACTGCTTTATCCTCAGAACATGTCTAACCTTCTTCTCCAGAACTCTTATGTTCTGGTCATGGCCTGCGGCATGCTGCTATGCATCCTGACAGGAGGAAACGTTGACCTCTCGATTGGTTCTATACTATGTCTGATTTCAGCGATAGCGGCGCAGCTGATGAGCAAAATGAATATGAACCCGATACTGACTATAGCTATTTGCATGCTTGTTTCGGCAGCAATAGGCGCGTGGCAGGGTTTCTGGATCGGACACATTCATATTCCGCCCTTTATAGCTACGCTTGCCGGTATGTTTCTGTTCCGTGGTCTTGGGCGTGTGCTTCTGGACTCGAAAACGGTCAACATACAAGACAAGACATTCCTTAACATTTTCACATCCTACATAAAAGTTCCGGGAATAGACAAGGACGTATACTGGTCTGCTTTAGTCGTAGGTATTATTGTAGCGGTGGCTATAATTGTATATACTGTTCTAAGCCGTTCAAGCAAGGCAAGAAAAGGCTGTGAGCTCACACCAGCCTCTGTTGCCTACGGCCAAGTCATTGCGATAGATGTGCTTATAATCGCCTACTGCTGGAAGCTTTCATACTACAAGGGCATCCCTATTATGCTTCTCTGGATTCTGCTTATTATTTTTCTATATACCTTTATTACATCTAAGACGGCTTTCGGGCGGCATTTTTACGCTGTCGGCGGAAATGAAAAGGCTACGAAGCTTTCCGGTATCGACACTAGAAAGGTCTATTTCGCAGCTTACTTCTCAATGAGCATACTGGCTGGTTTCTCCGGACTTTTGATGGCGGCGCGAATCGGCTCTGTCAGCGGCGATTTGGGTATGAGCTATGAAATGGACGCTATCGGTGCCTGCTTTATCGGCGGAGCATCAGCCTACGGCGGAACGGGCACTGTGCCGGGGATTGTCGTCGGCGCTATTTTGCTTGGTGTAATTAACCAGGGCATGTCTATTTACGGTCTGGATAACAACTGGCAGTACGTAATCAAAGGAATAGTGCTTCTTATTGCTGTTGTATTCGACGTGGTATCCAACAAGAAGACCGGAAAAGCATAGAATAATTATTTAGACAGCTTACAGGGCATTGCGGCTCGTGCATTGCCCTTTTGCTTGGTGCACATTTTTATGGAGGTGTTTTTCCCGTGTATATTGGAATCGATTTAGGCACCTCGGCGGTCAAGCTTCTTCTGATGGACAGAGAAGGCAGTATACTTAACATAGTATCACGTTCATACCCTGTTTCTTACCCGCATCCCGGCTGGTCGGAGCAGGCTCCAGAGGATTGGATTCGTGAAACGCTTGCAGGAATTCTTGAGCTGACTGCGGGCTTTGACAAGTCTCTGATCAAGGGTATCGGAGCCGGAGGACAGATGCACGGACTTGTGGCGCTTGATAAAGAGGATCGGGTTCTGCGCCCAGCTATACTCTGGAACGACGGGCGGACAGCGGAGGAAACGGAATACCTGAATACGGTGGTCGGAAAAGAGAAGCTTTCAAGGCTGACGTCCAATATTGCCTTTGCGGGCTTCACCGCTCCAAAGTTCCTGTGGATGAAAAAGCACGAGCCGGAGCTTTTTAAGCGCATAGACAAAATTATGCTTCCTAAGGATTATCTGAATTATATGCTCTCAGGCGTTCACTGCAGCGACTATTCGGACGCTTCAGGCACTTTGCTTTTGGATGTTGAGCACAAGTGCTGGAGCCCTGATATGCTGGATATATGCGGCGTTTGTGAATCGTGGCTGCCGCATCTTTATGAAAGCTACGAAGCAGTTGGCACGCTGAAAGCGGAAATAGCAGAGAGGCTCGGCCTTTGCCCTGATGTAAAAATAGCAGCGGGTGCGGGGGACAATGCGGCGGCGGCTGTCGGCACCGCCACAGTCGGAGACGGTCACTGCAATATTTCGATTGGGACCTCCGGTACTATCTTTATTTCAAGCGAGAAGTTCAGCGTCGACAGCAATAATGCCCTGCACTCCTTTGCTCACGCAGACGGAAGCTATCATCTGATGGGAGTTGAGCTCTCCTCGGCTTCCTGCTTTAAATGGTGGATGGAGGATATTCTGTCGACTGTAGAGTACGATGAGGAGCAGGCTTCCATAACACGGGAAGGACTCGGACAAAGCAGCGTTTATTTTCTGCCGTATCTGATGGGGGAGCGTTCGCCCCATAACGATTCGTCTGCCCGAGGGGCCTTTGTCGGACTGTCTATGGATACCTCTCGTGCGGATATGACACAGGCGGTTCTTGAGGGCGTAGCCTTCGGACTGCGCGATTCGCTTGAGGTCGCACGTGCGCTCGGGCTTCAAATCCAAAGCAGTAAAATATGCGGAGGGGGAGCAAGGAGCAGACTTTGGAAAGAGATACTTGCGAATGTGCTGAATCTTGAACTGCAGTCTGTTGTGACTGAAGAGGGACCGGGATATGGAGGTGCCATACTTGCCGCCGTTGCCTGCAAAGAGTACTCTTCGGTAACGCAGGCCTGCGAAAAGCTTGTAAGGGTTTCCGCGTATG
The DNA here is from genome assembly GCA_964418735.1 of uncultured Oscillospiraceae bacterium. Classification (GTDB taxonomy): domain Bacteria; phylum Bacillota; class Clostridia; order Oscillospirales; family Oscillospiraceae; genus DUPK01. The sequence continues at coordinate 24,684 of CAYQMY010000003.1, forward strand.
TTAAGCCTGACCCTGAAATTTCGTCGCTTTATGAAGCGCGGTACAGGGTGTTCAGAAGCCTTTATCCCGCGATGAAGCCGATTTTCAAAACTTTGTAGATGTTGGGGATAAAAAGTGCTGAAACAGACAGTGAAAATCGAATACGACAGCCAGCTGAAGGCAAAAGCTCTGACGGGCTTTGGCATGCGGCTGGTAATTGCCGCATACATAGTCTATCTTGCGTGGAGAGTTCTTTCGGGAATGCTTAAGGGCGAAACCCCTATACCTTCCTTAGCGGTAATAATTATCAGCGCTTTGTTCTTGGGTGCTGCCATTGCTTTTTGTGTGTACGCATGGAGAGTATACAAGAAGGCGCTAAAAGCAGCGGAGCTTCCTGAAACTCAAAATAGTGGCGACTAAGCCTTAAGGCTAAAAACTTGCTCAGAGGTAATTTAAATGAAAATTATTGAAATTTCCGACCCTGAATTTAAATCTTATGGTAGAATAATAGAGGGTTACGATATAAGTGACATTCTATCAGTCCTTGAGTCCTCGACGCCTCTGCCCGAGGGCTGCGGCTACGTTCCAGAGGAAGAGGCGCTCAAGGAGCTCCCTTCCGCACAGGCATTTGGCAAAGCTGCCTTCGGCGGATTGCCGGTACAGTTTGGCTGGTGCAACGGACACAACAACAAGCTCAACTGCCTTGAGTACCACAAAAGCAGCGAGCTGCTGCTCGGCACGGAGGATTTTATCCTGCTTCTGGCGAAGGAGTCCGAAATCGAAAACGGGAAGCTGGATACAAAAAAGGTCAAGGCCTTTCTAGTGCCAAAGGGTGTCGCGGTGGAGCTGTATGCTACGACGCTGCACTTTGCCCCCTGCCATATAGACCCCGAAAAAGGTTTTCGTGTCTTGGTTATTCTCCCTAAGGGCACAAACACGGAAAAACCGAGTATCAGCAAAGTTACAAATGAAGACAAGATGCTCTGGGCCAATAATAAATGGCTTCTTGCCCACCCAGAATCCGACGAAGCTAAGCTCGGCGCTTATATAGGGCTTGAGGGCATAAACATTGACGTTGAGGATGAGCTAAAACGTTATAGGAGGAACATATTATGATAAAAAACATTCCCGAAGTAAAACTGGGCATAGTTGCGGTTTCGCGCGATTGCTTCCCGATTGGGCTTTCCGTCAGACGGCGCGAGGCGATAGTTTCCAGCTGCACTGAGAAAAAGCTTGAAATTTTTGAGGCCAAGACAACGGTCGAAAATGAAAAGGATATGCTGGCCGCGGTCGAGGAGGTCAAGAAGGCCGGATGCAACGCGCTAGTAGTATTTCTGGGCAACTTTGGTCCAGAAACGCCCGAAACGCTTATAGCCAAATACTTTGACGGCCCCTGCATGTTTGTCGCGGCGGCTGAGGGCGACGGCGACCTGATTGATGGCAGAGGTGACGCCTACTGCGGAATGCTCAACTGCTCATATAATCTTGGTATGCGCCATTTGAAGGGCTATATACCTGAGTATCCTGTCGGCACTGCGTCTGACATTGCTGATATGATTGCAAATTTCATTCCGATGGCTCGCGCCGTAATCGGCGTGAAAAACCTTAAAATTATCACCTTCGGGCCGCGCCCGCAGGACTTCTTTGCCTGCAATGCCCCGATAAAAGGCCTTTATGAGCTTGGCGTCGAAATAGAGGAAAATTCCGAGCTTGACCTTCTTGTGAGCTATAAGGCACACGAGGGCGACAAGCGCATCCCCGAGGTTTGCGCCGATATGGCTAAGGAAATGGGCGAAGGCAAGTACTATTCGGACCTTAATATACGCATGGCTCAGTTTGAGCTTACGCTTTTAGACTGGGCAGAGGAGCATAAGGGCAGCAGGGAGTACGTGGTCTTTGCAAATAAGTGCTGGCCCTCATTTCCCTCACAGTTTGGCTTTGTGCCCTGCTATGTCAATAGCCGCCTTGCCTCACGCGGAATTCCCGTGGCCTGCGAGGTCGATGTATACGGCGCGCTTTCAGAGTACATAGGCGCCTGCGTAACCACAGATGCCGTTACTCTGCTCGATATTAACAACAGCGTCCCGAAATCAGTTTATGACAGCGCTATCGCCGGGAAATTTGATTATAAGCTCACCGACACCTTTATGGGCTTCCACTGCGGCAATACGCCGTCGTGCAAAATGAACCCTGACCGCGCTGTAAAATATCAGCTTATCCAGCACCGCACGCTTGAACCCGAAGGAAGTGAGCCCGACTTTACAAGGGGCACACTCGAGGGAGACATTGCCGCTAGCAGGATTACCTTCTACCGACTGCAGTGCGACAGCGAGGGTGTTTTGCGCTCTTACATAGCCGAGGGCGAAGTACTGCCCGTAAGTACCGGCAGCTTTGGCGGAATCGGAGTGTTTGCGATTTCTGAGATGGGCCGCTTCTACCGCCATGTGCTGATCCAGAAGCGCTATCCGCACCATGGCGCGGTGGCTTTCGCACACTGCGGAAAAATACTGTTCGAGGTATTCAAGTTCCTCGGAGTAGGAGATATCGCGTTTAACCAGCCCAAGACCCTTCCTTACCCCACCGAAAACCCATTTGATTAATAAATATGGAAAGCAGTCTTATAAGCAAGGTGCAGGAGATTTACGAAGGATATATCGCCGACACTTTGCGCCTTGAGGCGGAAAGAAAACCCGCAGACGGGCTCCTCGGCTTTGGCAGAAATCCAGCCCATGACCCCTGTCATGAGCTATTCTCCGACAGACTCCAAAAGGCACTTAAATCAGCGGAGGGCGCAATAACTTCGGATGTAGTATCGGAGCTGCTGCACTTCATGTATAAGGCACCGCTGGAGAACCAGAACAATAAGCTTGCCTATTGGATGCTGATTGCGGTTCATGCGCACACGAAGGACATGATTTGTTTTCTGAATCAGGAGGACGCCGCGGCGCTGTTGCTGCTGTATAACGAACTTTATCCCAAAAGAAGCAGGCTTCCGGTTCAAAAGGAGATTGCAGCTCTTTTAAGTGTTAATAAAGGCAAAAAATCGTGAAAATATTTATCAAAATGCAACGGCAGAACGGCTTAGAAAACCGTTCTGCCGCTGAGCTTGTCGAAAAAGTATTTTCGACAAGCTTCTAGGGGGTATCCAATACCCCCTAGATACGCGGCTAACGCCGCGATACCCCCGGTCGCGCACAATTGCGCGGGCAGTTGTATTTTTCCGACGTACACGCCGCCGGAAAAATAGATTCAAATTGCCCTGCGAGGGAGTTTATCGACAGTCTGTGCGGCAGAACGGCTTTCTAAACCGTTCTGCCGTTTAAGTTTTTAGTCTTAGTATAATGTGCGCTGACAAAGCCAAAAGCGTTGTTCAGCGCACATTGTTTATTTGCGATTGCCACGTACTCCATACCCGCCGACAAAAGCCCCGACACCTGAGCTTACGACAAAGACATGAGGAGTCAGCTTGTGAATATCCTTTAGTATCTGCTTTTCTATTTTTCGGGGGATGACCGTATTGATTTTATATTTCTTTCCCTCATAGCCAAACCCCTCAAACGCGGTGAAGCCTCTGCCGCTGTTAACCAGATATTCAATAATTTTATTTCCCTCTTCTTCATTAACCACGAGCTGCAAATCAGTTTCGCCAAGCGCCAGCCTTTTTTCAATAACAGAGCCAAAATGTATTCCGGCAGCAAAACCCACGCAGTAGGCAAGAAGCCAGTACATATTGTTGGCAAGTGTAGTTATGACAGCCGAGGTCACAAGGCCCCATATTAAACATTCAAAGAAGGCTAAAAGCGTTGAGGCCAGCCGCTGTCCTTTTACCTGCATTATTACCCGTACAGACTGTACAGACACTTCGATTATTTTAACTGCACAAATCAACAGGCAGGTCGCTATTTGCGGAAGGCTATGTATAAGTTCTGACATTAATCTATATCCTCCTTTTGCTTATATGGAATTGATTTTTCCATTACGTCATAGCATAAATAATCTCCGTTTTCGGTCAATATAACCTGCGATTGTGTCACTTTATAGCCATGCTTTAAATAAATCTCTTTTGCAGGGAGAGAGGCATCTAAACGAATTGTTTCAAAATTTCCGAAAATCCTCGTTTCGGAGAACTCCAGCAGTGCTTTTCCATAACCTTTTTTCTGATGTTGAGGCAATACAAATAGACGGAACATTTCATTATCGTTTATCGTCACTGTCCCTAGCGGAATTTCTTCATCCAACAGGATAAACACATTACCTGAGGCGATGTCGGCAGATATGTTTTCCGCACTGTGATGCGCAATGAAAAAATTGACGGCTCCCATGGGGTAATAACGCGGATATATTGTTTTTATTGTTTCGTGCGTTATCCTTAATATAATATTAAGGTCTGTTTGCACCGCCTGTTTTATATTCATATATTACCTCTAATATTATGCTTATCGAAAAGTGTATTAGTCAACGGGATCTAAGCTGCCAGAAGGCTACGGCACTAGCCGCGGCAACGTTAAGGGAGTCTACCTTGTGGGACATGGGGATGCACGCGGTGTAATCACAGGCGGAGGTAGTGGCGGGCGTCAGTCCACTTCCCTCTGTACCCAGCACAATGGCAAGCTTCTCTTGGGCCATGAGCCGAGGGTCGTCTATGCTGACGGCGGTATCACTCAACGCCATGGCAACGGTCTGAAATCCCAGCTTTCGCAGACGTTCCAAGCCCGCCTGCGGCCACTGTGAGGGCTCGCTGCCGATGCGGCCCCACGGTACTTGGAAGACGCTTCCCATACTGACTCTCACAGCGCGCCGGCACAGCGGGTCACAGCAGGAGGGCGTAAGAAGCACTGCGTCAATGTTCAGCGCAGCGGCCGAGCGAAAAATAGCGCCGACGTTTGTAGAGTCCATTATACCCTCCAGAACAGCCACTCGGCGAGCACCGGCACACAGCTCCTCAACGTCGGGTAGACTTGGACGCCGCATTGCACAAAGCACGCCGCGTGTGAGCTGAAAGCCGGTGAGCTTTTCCAGCAGGCTGCGATCGGCAGTATAGACAGGGATGCCTCCGCAGCGGGCGACTATGTCCCCTGCCTTGCCGGCAATATGTTTTCGCTCCATCAAAAGCGAAACGGGCTCACAGCCGGCGTCGAGAGCAAGTCCTATCACCTTGGCGCTCTCCGCGATGAAGATACCCTTCTCAGACTCCATGCGGCTGCGCAGCTGCGCTTCCGTAAGTCGGGAAAAGACCTCCAAATCCGGCGACGAAAAGTCGACTATCTCAATAATGTTTGGCATAGCATCTCCTAAGACTCGGTTTGTCGGTCACATAAACATTAAAATAGAACAATATCTTTGTGCGTTGAAACATTTATATTTCAACGCATATGGCTTTGTTCAGCGCACCTTAATTATAATTATATTATTCCAAAAAAGAAAGAGGATAGAGTGTTTTTTGTTGGGCAATTAATGCCGATGCTAAAAATATGAGCAATATGACGGAGCATAACCCTATGAAAAAATTAAATACGGGGATAAATCGGATGGTGGCAGGACGGGAAAATGAAAGGTTGCCAAAAGATATTTCCCTGTGATAATATGATATTAATAAAAACGAATATTTGAAGACTTTCAAAGAAGGAGATGCTATGAAAAAATTTGAAAATCAGTATTCAGAAATAACACAAGATATTGTTGAACTGGCGGAACTTTGCAGAAGGAAAAGTACGATAGATCCTGAGTTTTATGGCAAATTTGAAGTAAAAAGAGGACTCCGTGATGTCAATGGCAAGGGTGTTCTCACAGGGCTTACAGAGATTTCTGAGATTCAGGCCTTTGCCAAAGAGGGCGACCAAATGGTGCCTGCAGAGGGCAAGCTTTTTTACAGGGGCATCGATGTAGAGCAGATTATTTCAGGTATCATAAAGGAAAAACGATTTGGATTCGAGGAAGTAACCTATCTGCTGCTTTATGGTGAACTTCCGTCTGAAAATAAACTGAGAAGCTTTACAGATATTCTTGCAGGATATCGATCTCTGCCGACGAATTTTGTCCGAGATGTAATTATGAAGGCGCCCACAAACGACATGATGAATACTCTCTCTCGCGGCGTGCTCACTTTGTTTGGATATGATAACAACGCAAATGATATATCCTTGTCAAATGTGATGCGGCAGTGCCTTCAGCTGATTGCCATTTTTCCCGTGCTATCCGTATATGGCTATCAGGCCTACAGCCATTACATTCAGGGCAACAGCCTGTTCATTCACACTCCTAAACCGGAACTGTCCACGTCAGAGAATATACTGCACATGCTCAGGCATGACAGCAAGTATTCGGAAACAGAAGCGCATATATTAGATGTGGCATTGATGCTTCACGCAGAGCATGGAGGCGGTAACAACTCCACCTTTACAACTCACGTTGTAACCTCAAGCGGGTCGGATACCTACTCGACCATTGCAGCGGCACTGAGCTCGCTTAAAGGGCCGAAGCACGGCGGAGCAAATATCAAGGTTGTACAGATGTTTGAGGATATGAAGAAGGAAGTTTCCGACTGGAAGAACGAAAATGAGGTTCGGGAATATCTTCAGGCACTCCTGAATAAGAAGGCATTTGATAAAGCAGGACTAATTTACGGAATGGGACATGCAGTCTACTCTCTGTCTGACCCGAGAGCCAATATTCTCAAAGCCTTTGTTAAAGAATTGGCTGAGGAAAAGGGGATGGAGGAGGAATTTAGGCTCTATTCTCTGGTTGAGAAGCTTGCTCCAGAAGTTATTGCCGAGGTACGCAGGATTTACAAAGGTGTCAGCGCCAATGTCGACTTTTACAGCGGGCTTGTCTATCATATGCTGGGCTTGCCGCTGGAGCTCTTTACCCCCATTTTTGCAATTGCCCGTATTTCAGGCTGGAGTGCTCATCGTGCGGAGGAGCTGATAAACGGAGGCAAAATTATCAGGCCCGCATATATGAGCGTAGCGAAGCATCAAGACTACATCCCGCTGTCTGAAAGAAGCGGCAGTGATGAGTAGTTTCTGGGATGGCGAAACAATGAGTTAACGTTTACAGCAGATAAAATTGCGCACCGGCAAGGCTTTGTGGCCTTGCCGGTGCTTTGTTAATTTAGTTGTTTCTTAGTTTTGCCCTTTTCAGATCAGTCCCGATTTCTGCAGCAGTCGCTGAACCATGGCTGCAACCTCTGCCCTAGTCACGCTGTCCTGCGGTGACAGAGTCGTTGCGGTCGTTCCAGATACAACGCCTGTCTTGATGCAGGCGGCGGCACCGGCTTTTGCGTAATCCGAAATCAAGCCTGCGTCGGTGTAGTTTGCAAGTAACG
>CAYQMY010000004.1:0-1934 GCA_964418735.1 uncultured Oscillospiraceae bacterium
ACAAGTTCGCAATCGTCGACGAGGTCGACTCAATTCTTATCGACGAGGCGAGAACGCCGCTTATCATTTCTGGCATGGGGGACGAGTCCACCGAGATATTTAACAGGGTGGACAGCTTTGTTTCCCGCCTTAAGTGCGTCACCTTCGCCACAGTCGACGAAAAGCAGGAAGAGGACGCAGATATTGACGCTGATTACGTCGTCGACGAAAAATCAAGAAGCGCAACGCTTACTGCCCGCGGTATAGCGAAGGCGGAGCAGGCATTCGGGCTTGAAAACCTCGCCGACCTTGAAAACTCCACGCTTTCTCACCATATCAATCAGGCCATCAAGGCACACGGCGTTATGCACCGCGACATTGACTATGTCGTCAAGGACGGCGAGGTCATGATAGTTGATGAGTTTACAGGCCGTCTTATGCAGGGGCGCCGTTATTCCGAGGGCCTTCATCAGGCTATAGAGGCCAAGGAAAAGGTCAAGGTCGAGGGCGAGAGCAAAACTCTTGCGACGATAACGTTCCAGAACTACTTCCGCATGTATGACAAGCTCTCTGGTATGACCGGTACGGCCCTCACCGAGGAAGCGGAGTTTAACGCTATATATAAGCTCGATATCGTCGAGATACCCACAAACAAACCTCTCGTCAGAAGAGACAATTCCGACGCTGTCTATAAGAACGAGGCGGGCAAGTACCGCGCCATCATCAATCAGATTGAGGAGTGCAACAAGAAGGGACAGCCCGTGCTTGTCGGTACTATTTCGATTGAGAAGAGTGAGCTGCTTTCAAACCTTTTGAAGCGCGTTGGAATAAAGCACAATGTTTTGAACGCAAAGCAGCATGAGAAGGAAGCGGAGATTATTGCACAGGCGGGCCGTGTCGGAAGCGTCACGATAGCGACGAACATGGCGGGCCGCGGTACCGATATTATGCTAGGCGGAAATCCCGAATACATGGCGAAGAACGACCTTCGCAAGGCGGGAGTTTCCGAGGAAACAATAAATGAAACGACCACCTTCTCGGAAGCAAAGGACCCCGAAATTGCCGACGCTCGCAAAAAGTATCAGGAGCTACTCACAAAGCACAAGGAGCAGACCTCTAAGGAAGCCGAAGAGGTGAGAGTAGCCGGCGGCCTGTTCATCATTGGTACTGAGCGCCACGAAAGCCGCCGTATCGACAACCAGCTGCGAGGCCGCGCCGGACGCCAGGGAGACCCCGGTGAAACGAGATTCTACCTTGCGCTGACCGACGACATCATGCGCCTTTTCGGTTCTGAGAGAATCATGGGCATGATGGAAACTCTCGGCGTTGACGAAGATACGCCGATTGACCAGAAGATGCTTTCGAACGCTATAGAGCAGGCTCAGAAGAAGGTTGAAAGCAACAACTTCCAGATGAGAAAAACCGTTCTTGAGTACGACGACGTAATGAACCTCCAGAGAGAAATCATTTACGGACAGCGCAAAAGGGTGCTCGACGGTGAGGACATCGGCGAGTATATGCAGAGCATAATTTCAGATGTCATTTCCCTGAGCGTTCGTTCGGGCTTCGGAAGCGCAGGCTTCCTCGAGGGCGAGGAGCAGCTTGAGTCCGTTTTGCTGCCCTTTGAAAGCCTGTTCCTTAGAAAAGGCGAAATCAAAGCCGAAAACCTCGACCTGAACAATCTGAAAGCGGACGAGCTTATCGAGATTCTCAAGGAAAAGGCCATGGACTTCTATCACGCGAAGGAAAAGGAGCTCGGCCTGATGGAGGGCTCGGACGTTCCGCTCATGCGTGAGCTCGAGCGCGTTATTCTTCTGCGCGTGGTTGACGAATACTGGATGGATCACATTGACGCAATGCACGAGCTGCGCCGAGGCATCGGCCTTCGCTCCTACGGGCAGACCAATCCGGTAGACGAATACAAGCGCGAGGGCTTTGACATGTTCGAGGCCATG
>CAYQMY010000004.1:1944-31550 GCA_964418735.1 uncultured Oscillospiraceae bacterium
TCAAGGATGAGGTCGTAAAGCGCATCTTCACCGTTAGGGTCAGAAAGGAACAGCCTCTTGAGAGGAAAAAGGTAAACAAGAGCTCCGTTGAGAATATCGGCGGCGACGGCCCTGTCAAGAAGCAGCCTGTCAAAAAGGCGGAGAAGGTAGGCCGCAACGACCCCTGCCCCTGCGGGAAGCTGAAGCCGGACGGCACTCCCATGAAGTATAAAAACTGCTGCGGACGCAACTCGTAGGTAATACCAATGTCTTTCACTCTAAACAAAAACGGCGGGCTTGAGTATATGACCGCGAGCAATATTTCCGCAAGGCACGGTTTTATGACACGCCATGGCGGCAAAAGCAAGGGAATATACTCATCGCTTAACTTTCGCTACCATTCGGACGACGACAGGGAAGCGCTCAGCCAAAACTATAAAATATTATGTGACGAAATGGGTACAGAGCCCTGTAAGCTGGTGTTCTCAAAACAGGTTCACACGGACACCGTGAGGCCCGTTACGTTTGACGACTGCCACAGGGAGCTTTTTGCCGAGGTTCCTTATGAAGCCGACGCGATTATAACCGCCGAAAAAGGGCTTCCGCTCGTGATTTTTATCGCGGACTGCATACCTATTCTGCTGTATGATCCGCAGACCCCGTCCATTGGCGCGGTGCATGCCGGGTGGAGGGGAACGGTTATGGATATTGCCGGTAAGGCGGTATCTGAGCTTTCGCGTTGCTACGGCTCCAAGCCCGAAAATATCAGGGCTGCAATCGGGCAGGGAATAAGCTTCTGCTGCTTCGAGACCGGAGAAGAGGTGCCAAGAGCCGTCAGAGAGCTGCTGGGCGCTGATGCGGAGCGGTTTATAAAGCCTAAAGGACAAAAATCGATGGTGGACTTAAAGGGCATCAACAGGCTCCTTCTTGAGCGCCGGGGAATTTTGCCCGAGAATATAGAAGTTTCAGACGAGTGCACCTGCTGCAGCAGCGAAAAGTACTGGTCCCACCGCGCCACGAACGGTATGCGCGGCGTCAACGGGGCTTTTATTATGATTTAAAGGACAGCTTCTGATGAAGAAATACACACGTTATATCAGCATATTTCTTGCGGCGGCTCTGTTTACGGGTTTGCTTTCCGGCTGCAGCCTCTTCAAGCTTCCGGGCGAAGCCCCGGCCGGAAAACCTGATGTGACCCCGACGCCGTCCGCGGCAGTTTCAAAGTACAAAGCCGGTGATAAGATATTCAGCCTGAATTATTCGTCAAAGCACGGAATCAATCCGCTGAACAGCTTAAACAAGGTGAATCAAACGGTGGCTTCCATAGTTTACGAGGGGCTGTTTACGCTTGACGAGAATTTCGGCTTCAGTCCTCTGCTATGTGAGGACTGGTGGACGAACGACGGACTGTACTTCACCTTTAAGCTCAGAGAAGGCGTTACCTTCCACGACGGTACGGGCTTGTCCGCCTCCGATGTAGTTTATTCGATAAACCAGGCCAAGGGCACCGCCGCTTACGGCAGCAGGTTTACTACGATGTCGGGAATTTCCGCGGCGGACTCGAGGACTTTTTCGATAAGCATTTCTAAAGTGAATATGCTTTTTCCCGCCCTGCTTGACGTTCCGATTATAAAAAGCGGCACAGTGGGCGAAAAAAATCCTGTGGGCACGGGCCCCTATGCGCTTTCCTCCAAGGAGGACTATATGTATTTAACGGCGCATAAAGGCTGGAGAGCCTACGACAAGCTGTCCGTTAAGGAAATCTATCTTCAGGAATATGACGCCGACAGCATGATCAGCGCTTTCGAAGGGGGATACCTTGATCTCGTCTGCACTGATCCTACGGACGTTTCATCGGTCAATTTAGGCGGAAACTGCGAGACACATTATTTTGACACCACCTATCTTCAGTATTTAGGCTTCAATATGAACGGCGGTTTTTTATCCATGCCTGAGGCGCGTCTAGCGGTGAGCAGGGCTATAGACAGGTCATATATCGCGTCGGCGATCATGTCCTATTCAGCCAAAGAAGCTTATTTCCCAACCTTGAGGGAAAAGGATGTGCTTTCTAAGCTTGCTGCTAAGAATTCCTTTTCGGAGGGGGCGGCAAAGGGGATTTTAATATCTGCCGGCATATCCGATTATAATAACGACGGATGGCTTGAATACAAATCGGGCGGAGTTCCGATTGTGTTCACGGTCAAATTTATCGCGAACAAGGATAACCCCGTTAAGCTCGCAGCGGCTAAGAGCATAGCGGAGGCGCTGAAAAAGCTTGGTATTAATGTTGATTTTCAGGCCCTTGCATGGAACGACTATGTTGCGGCTCTCGAAAAGGGAGATTTCGACATGTACTACGCCGAGGTTAAGCTCAAGGCGGACTTCGACCTTTCGGAAATCCTCGTAAGCGGCGGCTCGCTGAATTACGGCGGTATAAAGGATGAGGGCTACAGAGCTCTGATTGATGCCTATTACGCCGCGACAGACGAGCTCAGACCTTCGGCAGCCGAGGCGCTTTACAGCGATATCGCTTCTACGAATCCGATAGTGCCTGTGGTTTTCAGATCTCAGGCGATGGTCACCATGAGGGGCGTAGTAACGGGTGCTTCTCCTACTCAGAGCAGTGTATTTCGCAAAATTGAGGACTGGAAAATAGACCTGGGGTAATCACTGATTAATCCGACATTACCATCTTGGCGGGTCTAGTAGCCCCACTCATCGTTAAAAAAGCTTGAAATAAATCAATTATTCCTGCGCTTTTTTGCCTCGATTGGGGCTGCTATCCCCACCAATCTGGCAACGCCGGATCAAATCAGTGCTTACCTGGGGTAATCACTGATTTAATCGATAGGGCGCGACTTCGGCGATTACTTGCTGAAAGGATACAAAAAATGATAAAGAATATTGGCTCGCTGATTGTAAGGTACAAAAGGGTGATATTGTTCCTTATTATAGGCGGGATTAATACCGCGGTTGACTATCTGGTCTTTACAGCCGCGGAGCTTGCAACGCCCCTTCCGATTGAGTATTCGCAGGCCTGCGGTTATATCGCAGGGATAATAAGCAGCTTTATTCTTAATCAGGCCTTTACCTTCAGAGATGCCGAAAAAAGCAATTCCGTTATTAAAATTGTACGATTTATATTAGTAAACGCAGTATCCCTAGGTGTGAGTATGTACGGTATCAAGCTGCTTACGCTGCTGGGTCTGAATAAGTATGTTGCAAAAACCATCATCACAGTTGTAACGATGGCGATAAACTATATCGGCTACAAACTTTTTGTTTTCAGAGTTAAAGAAAGATAAAAGGGAGAAGTGGATATGAACGACAGGGAACTCATCAATTTGGCAATTGAAGCATCGCACAAGGCTTATGCACCATATTCCGGATTTGCGGTTGGGGCGGCGCTTGAGTGCCCGGATGGAACTGTTTTTTACGGCTGCAACGTTGAAAATGCGGCCCTCGGAAACTGCATCTGCGCCGAAAGGACCGCGCTTGTTAAGGCTGTAAGCGAGGGTAAAATGACCTTCCGCAAGATGGCAGTATTCGCGGACACAAATAAGTATTGCATGCCCTGCGGCACCTGCCGTCAGATGCTTTATGAATTTGCGCCCGAAATGGAGATTCTCTGTGCAAAGGCAAACGGCTCTTATGTAAGCTATAAGCTTAACGAGCTGCTGCCCAATGCCTTCGTTCTGGATTGAATCCTAACAAAAAAGACCCGCGGAGATGGCCCCGCGGTATAACTGTCAAAAAACTCCCTCGCAGGGAAAATAGAATCCATTTTTCCGGGAATTCACTTCTCGGAAAAATACCATAGCCCGCGCAAATCGTGCGCGACCTGGGGGTATCGCGTCGCAAGACGCGTATCTAGGGGGAATGGATTCCCCCTAGAAGTTGCTATTCGTCGCTGCACAGATAATCGGAAATAAGTCTAGCCATTTCGTCAGCGTGCCGGCTCTCATCGGCCGAAAACTCCGTATAGATTGCTGCAAGCCTTGGATTTGCTGTGGCGGCAGCCGCATCCAGATAAGCCTCCGCGTCATCGTTTTCGCTCAGAAAGCGTTCTCTAAGCGAATCCAGGTAGAAACAGGGCATATTTAAATCTACCACGCAGGGGTTGACGGCGGTGCCGGTCAGTATGTAGTATTCAGCCTGAAGCCGTCTGAGGTGCCGCACCTCCTCGACCGAAAGCTTATTTAAAAAGGAGGCCGCTCGGGAGGAGCATCTTCGGCGCGCAAGATCGGCATAGTATTTGGAGTCTTGAGCCTCGTTGTACATAAGCTTTCTCAGTGTTTCTATATCTGCGTTTGTTATTAGCTGGGACTGCACGGTTAAACCATTCCTTTCAAAGGGAGCCTGCGGTATGCGAGATATGTAGCCCCCGCACAGTACAATATGCTGAAATTGCCTTTAAAGTTACCAATAATAATAGTTGCCAAGCGCAGAAAAATTTGATATTATCTGTATTATGCAATCGAGCACCGTCTCATTTACAAGGAGGGAAGGCTTTGCCGAGATTCTTTATTGCGGCCAGCAATGTATTTGGCGGCGTTGCATATTTGAGCGGCAGGGATGCCGAGCACATTAAGGTTTTGCGTATTCGTCACGGAGAGCTTTTTACCGTTTGCGACGGCAAGGGCACTGACTATGTATGCAGACTTAAATCGGCAGATTCTAAGGGAGCGGAAGCAGAGGTAGTCGAAACCGCTCAGTCTCAAGGTGAGCCGTCGGTATTCTGTACTGTGTTCGCTGCCTTTCCGAAGGGCGAAAAAGCCGAAAGCATTATCCAAAAGGCGGTAGAGCTTGGAGCTTCAAGGCTCGTGTTTTTTCCCTCGGAGCGCTGCGTATCAAGACCGGATGAAGCATCTGCGGCAAAAAAGTGTCTCAGGTGGCAGAAGATTTCGGAAGAGGCCGCAAAGCAAAGCGGGCGCGGTATTATTCCCGACGTTATCGTGCTGATGTCCTTTGAAAAGGCCTTGGAAGAGGCCGCAAAAGCGGATATGCCGCTGTTTTTTTACGAAGCCGATACGGATTACACCATAAAGCAAGCGCTCAAAAGCAGGAGCGAATATAAAACAGTTTCAATATTTACGGGCTCTGAGGGCGGATTTGAGCCTGAAGAGGTTCAGGACGCAAAGAGCAAGGGCATGCTCATAACAAGCATGGGCAGCCGTATTCTTCGGTGTGAAACAGCGCCGCTGTGCGCACTTTCTGCCGTAATGTATCACACGGATAATTTATAGTTGATGATATTTGGGGGACTTAGCTGTGGCAGCAAAAACAACAAGCAGAGAACTGAAAGACAAGTTAAAAGCAGAGCAGAGAAAAACTGAGGACAAATCCTTTTATACTATGCTGACGGCCTTCGCGGTGGCACTCGTTATTGAGCTTACGCTAATAACACTTTATCGGAAGTACTATGCGGGGGCTTATTACGGCTTTACGCTTCGCACAATAATGTTCGTATTTTTGGGCATTACGGCCGTGGCTGGCATCGCGTTCGTCGCCTCTGCGGTCACTGGCAAATTTAAGTTTCTCAAGCCCCTTTTCGCGGCGGGCTTTGTTTTCTTCGCAATGGCTGTAGAGATTCGGCTTATAAATACGATAGGAATAGCGGCAATCAAGGTCGGCTGCATGGCCTTCCCGGTATTGCTTGTGCTTTTTCTTGTGTACGTCATTTATCAGCCCGAATTCTTTATTACGGCTTTTGTGGGTACGGTCGCCATGTTTGCGGCTTGGCTTACAAAATCCGCATTCTTTATTCCGATACTCTTCAACGGTCGGCATTACTATCTGAGCGCCGCGGCGGCGGTTATTGCTATCATTGCTCTGTTTACCTTGATCGTAAAGCTTAACAAGGGGCACTTAGGAAAAGGAAAATGGCGGTTTAGAGTCTTTGAGCCAAGAACCTCCTACGCCGCGATTTTTATCACCCTCGCGATTGCGTTCTTGCTCGTCGCGCTTCTTTTGCTCTCCGAGATATTCCTTTTTAGATTCCTTCTGCTTTACAAACTTGCTCTTATCGTGCTCGCGGCCTATGTTTTCGGGTCTGCAATATACTACACGATAAAGCTGATGTAGCATTAAAAAACAATTATAAACACCGTTTCCTGCCTTGATAGCCGGAAACGGTGTTTGCTTTGCATTTAAACCAGTGAAAAAACTAGTAAACTATTACGAATTATGCGACGCGATAATTAAAAAAATAATAGAAAATGCACGAAAATAGCAGTAAGTTTAAGATTATAAGAGCTTAATGAATACAAACGCTGAATTCTGTTTATAATAAGCGTTTTTGTCCTTATTACGCGCTTGAAGAAATGACAAATTTGATTTATACTCAAATCAGGCTCCAGGGAATACTGAAAAATAACCGAACATAACGAAAACCGCCACAGAGATGTGGAAAGCGAGAGCAATTGATTTTCACCAGATTGTGAAAAAGTTGCAGTTCAGACGGAAAGACGAAATAAGGAAATATTGACAAGGTCAAAAGCTGAGTTGGTAGTACCGAATGGCGTGTTTGTTGGATGATTATAATCGCAATTAAAGGGTTGAGTTTAGTGAGGAATTTGATGGTTCGCTGGAGCCAATTTATTTAATAGCGAAACAGCCCGTTCGATAGGAACGGGCTGTTTCGCATAGTGCATTTGAATAGCTAGGGGTTATCAGTTTTCTATCTCGGCGATGTACTTGAGATTTCGCCACTTTTCTTTGTGGTCAAGACCGTAGCCAATAAGGTAATCGGGCGAAACCTCAAAGCCGAAATAGGGCATGGGAACGTCTATGAGCTGCTGCTCCGGGCAGACGAGCAGCGAACAGACATTTACACTTGCCGGCATTCTGGCTGTAAGAGTCTGCGCAAGATAGCCTGTAGTAAGTCCTGTGCGGATTATGGATTCAACGAGAAGCACATGCCGTCCTGCAATATCAATATTGAGATCCTTGACAATCCTTACGGCGCCCGACTTGGTCTGTGCGTTCGGATAGACACCGATTGCCATAAAATCCATCTGCACCGGTATTTCAAGCGCTCTGGACAAATCCGCCATAAAGTAAAATGAGCCCGTAAGCACGCCGACGAGCACCAAATCCTTACCTTGGTAGTCTTGGCTTATCGCCTTGCCCAGCGCCTCTATCCGTTCGCTTATTGCATCTTCGCTGAAAACGATTTTTTTGACTGGCGGCTCGTTCATTCGTGTTCTCCTCCTTTAGGGTTGAATCGTTCAAGCAGAGAATGAAAGCTTTTTTTATTGACTATCTTTACGTTTATTCCCGGATAAAGCTCTTTGAGCCTTCTAAGCTTTTTCATTTTCTTGTTGATATACTTCTGGTTCATTACCGTAAGCTCGATATATGTGTTAAACTTAGTAAGATAGAAGTCGGGACTGAAGGCAAGAGTTATATTTCCCTCCGCGTCCCATTCTATAGGGAAGGTCTTGGGCTCATACTTCCAGTCAATATGATACATATCCAGAATTTTTGCAAATTCAATCTCCGAAGGATTCTTTAAAACGGGGATTTCCTCCGTATTGCTCACTGCCTTAGCCTCATCCGACTGCTTTTCGAAGCTGTAGCTCAGCTCCCGCTCCTTTAGAAGCGCTAGTATCAGGGTTACACATTCGTAAACGGACAAAAGCGCGGTGTTGAGAGTCAGGTCGTAAAGGGAGGGGTCGGATACGTCTGAGCCGAAAAGTGCGGATACAAATTTGTTGTGCTTTCGGTCGGAAATGGAGAGTATTTCTCCGGCCTCGCGGTCCTTCATGTTATAGAGCTTTTTTATCCGCTCCAAACGCACGGCCTCGGGCGCGACGATGCGGACACGGATTGCCTGTTCGTTTCCGGCGAATATAGTCTGCGCGCCGCAGCCGACGACTATAATTGATTCTTTGGCGGCATAGTCATTAAGAGAATCCTTCATATACTGCAAAAAGGTAACACCCTGGCTGCTTGGGGTGAGGAAAAATCTTGCGCTTTCGGAAAGTGTGCGCATTTCGTAGGGGCTTGCTATTTTTGAGATAAACTTAGACAGCACCTTTTTGCGGTCGAGGAGCTCAAAGCCGAGTTTTTTAGACAGTGTTTCGGCAATTTCATCCCCAAAGCTTCCCGTCTGGCGTGAAATCGTAATTACAGGCATCATTACACTCCCTAAGCAAGCATTCTTTATCATAAGAATATCACTAAAATATCGGATTGTCGATGCCTGAAAACCATAGCTTGGAGATATTCATAAGATGGACTTAAACTGAACGCATATATATCGAAAATAAGTTATGGGTAAATTTATAAAAATAAAAAAAGTACGGGAAGGCGATGTGTTTGTTTTGAAGATGCATGTAAAAGGAATAAGGTTTTTAGCTTTTGCGCTTGTCGTTTGCTGCTTGTTTGGGATTTCGGGAATACCGGCCCTCGCTTCGGGAGGGAGCGCGGAGTCGACCACGAGAGCTGAGCATCTGAACAGGCTCGGTCTGTTCAAGGGCACCGAAAACGGCTTTGAGCTTGACAATACCCCCAGCAGAGTACAGGGCTTTGTTATGCTCATCCGGCTTCTGGGTAAGGAAAAAGAGGTTACAAGCGGCACATGGAGTCATCCGTTCACCGACGTGGAAGCATGGTCGGACAAGTATGTGGGCTACTCCTATGAAAAGGGACTGTCTAAAGGAACCTCTGCCAATAAGTTCAGCCCGGACGATGTGCTTACGGCGAAGGATTATCTGACTATGCTGCTGCGGGCGCTGAACTATAAGGACTCCTCGGGGGATTTCAAATGGGAAACCTCAATCAGCGACGCTTCGCGCCTAGGCCTGATTTCATCCTCCGCTGAAGCGGCGCTGGGAGGCGTTACGCTTAATCGCGGCGATATGGCTGATCTTTCATACGCGGCGCTTTCAAAGAAGATGGCGGACAGCTCTAAGACACTTGCGGAGACCTTGGTTTCGCAGGGAGTTTTTACCTCGGCGCAGGGAGCGGCTGAGGGAGTAATCGGCTCAGGCTCAAACTGGATTTATACATACACTGCCTATGACGGCTCAACAATCTTCTATGAAAGCCAAACCGTTTACACCTCGGAGGGGAGCGTTTACGCCGATATAATAAGGGTTAACACCAAGAATTCGCGCGTTAAGGTAAAGAGCGCCATGGTCGGAAACACAATCGGCGCGACGGCGAACTTCGAGTCTATAGCGTACCAGTCCGGCGCGGCAGCCGTAGTAAACGGAAATTTCTTCGAGGCGTATGCCGATTACAAGAAGCCCATTGGCCACGTTATGGTCGGAGGGGAATTCCTTTATGGAATATCGGGGCTTACGTCAGTCGGAATCACAAAAACCGGTGAGATCAGGTGGGGACGACCTGCGCTGTTTACCCGCATTTCTTCTGACAACGCCGAGTGGTCTGCCTATGAAATAAACAGCACATATCAGGACGCCTACTGCTCGGTACTTTATACCCCGGCCTTGGGCACGGGATTTTCGATTTCGTCTCCGGGCTATGTGATGGTCATTTCCGGAGGGGCAATTGTGGATTACTACGCTGTGGCGGCAGGCGGCTGGGCCTCGATACCTCAGGGCGGCGCAGTGTTCTTTATGGGCTCTTCCTATGCCGCCACAGACTACTTCCGCACCCCAAAAATTGGTTCAGCAGTTAAGCTGGAATATTACCTCCATACGCCGGACAGTGAGGGCTTTTCGTTTGACGGGATGGAGAGCATACTCAGCGGCGGCCCAAGGCTCGTCAAAAACGGCAGCATCGACTACACCTTGGACGACGGCTTCAACGAGGCGCGGTTCACCACCGCTTCTACCCCGCGTACGGCGATAGGAAGCACCTATGACGGCAAGCTGCTTTTAGTCTCTGTGCCCTACGCAACAATCCAGCAGATGCGCGAGCTTATGCTGAACCTCGGCTGCGCCAACGCGATGAACCTTGACGGCGGCGCGTCTACGTCGATGTACTATAACGGCAGCTTCATACGCACACCCGGACGTGAGCTTACGACGACGCTTCAGGTGTTTGTGAGCTAAGATATTTGATGCTGAAAGCAGCGAAAAATGTTGTTTTTGGTAACCGGTAATGATAGTATAAAATTGTCTAAAGGCTAAAATTACATAAGGCGGTGCGTTTATGCTTAAGATCGCAAAAATGACCATAAAAAGAGCGGCTTGTCTAAGTATTGCGACAGTACTATTTGTCAGCACAAGTCCCCTCAGCCTTGCAGTTGCATCCGGGGCCATAGCGGATGCAACATCAACGTTAACGTTTCAGGAGGGAATAGAGGCGGCGGTTGTGTCGGCCTTTGTGGGCCTTGCAGAAGAGCTTTCTCCCGAGGTGACGGCGGCAATCACTCCCGAGGTTGAAGCAATCGCGGCTTCGGCGCAGGCTTCGGTTCTGGCTATCAAGGAGAAGAAGGAAAGCATTGAGACAAACGGCTTCGTTCTAGAAAATATCGTATATCCTCCTGCCGAGGAGATAAACAGAATACCTGAACAGTATTTGGCTAAGGTAAGAGCTGAGGTGGAGGCTGAAATCCGATCGGGCATCGCTGCGGACTTTGCAAACTCCGAGGTTCTTATATCCGAGCAGGTAAAGGCCCTTATGGTCGATTCGGTTCCAGGACTTATTAAGGAGTTTGAGCCCGCGCTTAAAGCGCTTATACCAAAGGTTCACATCATTATCGAGGCGCGCATTGAGGAGCGCATAGAGCAAAAGATTCTGCTCGCACTGCCGGAGCTGATGCCGCTCATTCCAGAGAACATGTCAAAGATGTCGCCGGAGGAAATCGCAGCTGAGGTAAAGGCGTCCATAAAGGATAAGGTGGAAGCTCAGGTGAGGCCCGAATTTGAGGCTAAGATCAAGGCTCAGGTTGACGCTCTAATGGTCGAAAAGATTAAAAAACCTATCGAAGAAAAGTTTCAGCCGAGACTTTCAAGCCTTGACACCTCGGTCTACGACAGTTACATCGACCAGCTGCCCGATTATCTTGAGAGGGTCGTTTCCAAGGCAACGATAAAGTCTATAGTTAGCGAAAACATAGTTGCCCTAAAAGCAAGGCTGCCCGTCATTGTCGAGAACTTCCGAACTGAGATAGACGAAAAGATCAATCAATATATTCAGGAGACCGTTGAAAGCGAGGCCAAGGTATACATAGGCCAAAGCTATGTTAAGGCTCCGATAAGGCCGACCCGCGTCAACGACAGGCTGCTTGTTCCGTTTAGGGCTATAGCGACCGCTTTGGGCGCGACCGTCGAGTGGCGCTACGCGGAGCAGCAGGTGGTAATGGTAAAGGGCGATACAACGGTTGTGCTTACCATAAACAGCAATGTTGTTCTCGTCAACGGTAAGGAGACCACAATCGACGCAGCGGCTCAGCTTGTGGATGATTACACAGACCCCAGCATAAGCCACACGGTTGTGCCTCTGAGATTCCTTGCGGAGACCTTTAACATGAAGGTCGATTGGCAGGAGCAGTGGCAGATGGTAACGATAAGTTAATTTGCGTGTTGTTCAAAAAAACTATAAGACACTTAAGGAAGCGTTTCAGTGAAACGCTTCCTTTTTGCATGCGGACTTCTAATATGCTTATTGAAATCGTTTGCGTATCGGTTTATACTGCAAAGTAAGGTTTATACAATAGGAGGAGCGTTATGGATATCCATGAGCTTGCCGAGAGACAGCGCGGCTATTATATGAGCGGAGCGACACGCTCTGTAGAATTTAGGATTTCGGCGCTTGAGAAGCTTAGAAGCGCCCTTAAAAAGTACGAAAAAGAGCTCGAAGATGCTCTGATGCGCGACTTCAGGAAGCCGCCTTTTGAGACTTATATGACTGAGACGGGTATGATACTCGACGAAATAAAGTACCATATAAGGCACCTCCCGCGCTGGGCTAAGGATAAAAAGGTGAGAACACCTATAGCTCAGTTTTACTCCGCAAGCTTTGTGTCACCTGAGCCCTACGGCGTGGTTCTTATAATGTCGCCGTGGAATTATCCGATACAGCTTTGCCTTTCGCCGCTGGTAGGGGCAATTTCGGGAGGAAACTGTGCAATTATAAAGCCGTCGGCATATGTGCCGAACGCTTCAAGTGTTGTGGCAAAGCTTATCCGTGAAACCTTCTCTCCCGAATATATAGCCGTTGTCGAGGGCGGACGAGAAGAAAACTCCGCATTGCTTGAGGAAAAGTTCGATTACATATTCTTTACCGGAAGTCCTGATGTGGGCAAGGTAGTCATGCAAGCGGCAGCGAAAAACCTGACGCCCGTGACGCTCGAGCTCGGCGGAAAAAGCCCGGTGATAGTCGACGAGACCGCAGAGCTTAAAATGGCGGCGCGGCGTATCGCCTTCGGAAAGGTTATTAACGCCGGACAGACCTGCGTCGAGCCGGACTATCTGTTTATCCACGAATCCGTGAGGGAAAATTTTATCAAAGAGTACGAAAATGCTCTTAAGGAATTTTTCCCTACGGGCGATATGTCAGAAATGCCTGTTATAGTTAATGACAAGCATTTCAGGCGCGTTACAGGGCTTATGCAGGGCGAAAAGGCTGTATTAGGCGGAGGCATTGACGAAAAAAGCCGGTTCGTAGAACCGACCTTGCTAATCGATGTAAAGCCAGACTCCCCGATAATGCAGGAGGAGATATTCGGACCGATACTGCCGGTTCTGACATACAGCGACCTTAATACCGCTATTGAATATATAAACAGCAAGCCAAAGCCGCTCGCGTTCTATCTTTTTACGTCAAGGCGCGAGACCGAGAGGAAGGTGCTTGGCTCCTGTTCTTTCGGCGGCGGCTGCATAAACGATACTATCGTGCATCTCGCGACGCCTTATATGGGCTTTGGCGGAGTCGGAAATTCCGGCATGGGACAGTACCACGGAAAAAAGAGCTTTGAGACCTTTACGCATTACCGAAGCATAATGAGAAAATCCACAGCATTTGATATCACGATGAGGTATCATCCATATACAGAAAAAAAGCTAAGCCAGATAAAAAGATTCCTCAAATAATGCAGTCATATTAATTTCAATTGGGGCAAGGGAAATCAGATGAAGAGAGAGTATTTGCAGATAAAGAATAATAAAGTGTCCATTCCCGCGCTTTTGTGGGGCTATCAGCGCGATAAGATACTTATTGAGGTTCACGGCAATATGTCCAGCAAAGAGGATAAGGTTATATCTATGCTTGCACAAAAAGCGGTGAGGCTGGGCTATCAGGCGCTTTGCTTTGACCTTCCTAAGCACGGTGAGCGAAAGGATACGGATGACTATGAGTGCAATCCGCAAAACTGCATCAGCGACCTGCGAGCTGTCTACAGATACGCCAAGACGCTGGCACCCGAGGTTTATCTTTTTGGATGCAGCATAGGAGCCTACTTTTCCATGCTTGCCCTTCGCGATCTTGAAATAAAAAGAACGCTGTTTTTGTCGCCGGTCGTAGATTTGGAGAACCTCATTAAAGGCATGATGAATTACTGCGGCGTCACCGAGCAGCGCCTGAGTCAGGAGCGAAGGATTGAGCTTCAAGGCGGAGCGGTGCTTGACTGGGACTATTACACCTTCGTTCGCAACAATCCCGTGCGCCCGCCCTGGCCGAACCCCATTTCGATTCTTTACGGTTCCTACGACAACCTCGTTACCCTTAAGGAAATAACCGAATTCGGGGCTAAGCACAAAGCAAAGGTTAATATTCTGGATAAGGGCAAGCACTTTTTCAATTCCGAAAACGAGCTGAAAACCTTCGATCTCTGGGCAGAGAAAAACCTGATATAATGCCAGCTGAAATGCTTGAAACAAAGCATTTCAGCTGACAGAAATCAATGTGCGAGCGAGTTCTTTATAAGTCTGAAGCGGCGGAGCTTAACTCCGCCGCTTCCTGTTGTCGTGCTTTTTGTTATCACGGCGTGTGCCGTCACGTTTTTTGCTGTCTCGATTTTTGCCTGCCCCACTTTTGTCCGGCGCTGTTTTATCCGTAGGCGCTTTTTTTACGCTTCCTCCGCCGAGCGGTTTTACAAGGCAGTTTTTGCCGTATCCGATCAAATCCTCACGGCCTGCGGTTTTAAGAGCCTCGATTACAAGCTTGTGCTTTTCCGGTCTTGCCCATTGAAGCAAAGCTCGCTGAAGGGCCTTTTCGTGGAAGGTTCTCGCGACATAAACGGGATTCATTGTGCGCGGGTCAAGCCCCGTGTAGAACATACATGTAGAAAGCGTTCCGGGAGTCGGATAAAAGTCCTGCACCTGCTCCGGCTGGCGGCCGTTTTTGTGCAGGTATTCGGCGAGCCTGACCGCGTCCTCAAGAGTACAGCCGGGGTGAGAGGACATCAGATAGGGAACCACGAACTGCTCCTTGCCGTGCTTCTCGTTAAGTGCCCTGTACTTTTCCAGAAAGCGCTCATATACGTTGACATGAGGCTTTCCCATATAGTCTAAAACGCTGTCCACGCAGTGCTCGGGCGCTACCTTAAGCTGTCCGCTTATGTGGTGCTTCACAAGCTCGGAAAAGAATTCGCCGTTTTTATCCTTAAGCATGTAGTCAAAGCGTATACCCGAGCGCACGAAAACCTTCTTAATCCCCTCAATCTCGCGAAGCTCTCGAAGGAGCTTAAGATAGTCGGAGTGGTCGGCGTTGAGGTTTTTGCAGGCCGTCGGCGCAAGGCATCTTTGGTTTTTACATAATCCGTTTTTGAGCTGCTTCTCGCAGGAAACATGCCTGAAGTTAGCCGTAGGCCCTCCGACATCGTGAACGTAGCCTTTGAATTCGGGGTGGTTTATAAAGCCCTTTACCTCCGCTATCACCGATTCGTGGCTTCGGGAGGTTATCATCCTGCCTTGATGGAAGGCGAGCGAGCAGAAGTTGCAGGCGCCGAAGCAGCCTCGGTTGTGTATAACGGAAAACTGCACCTCCTCAAGCGCCGGAACGCCGCCCATGTCCTTGTAAATCGGGTGTGCTTCTCGGGTAAAGGGGAGCGCCGCAACCTCGTCAAGCTCTGCGGCGTCCAGCGGCATAGCGGGAGGGTTGACTATAAGTAATTTGTCGGCATGGCGCTGAATGACGGCCTTTCCGCGTACAGGGTCATGCTCGTCATATTGTATTTTGGTCGCCGCCGCGTAATCTGCTTTGCTTTCACGCACCGCTTCGCAGGAGGGACATTCAATGTATGGAAAAACGCAGGCGCTCTCTTCGGATGCAAGAAATGCAGTGCCGCGAATATCGGTCATTTCGCTAATGTGCGTTTCGCTGTTTAACCTTGCGGCGATCTCGCGCGATGCTCGCTCACCCATGCCGTAAACCATAAGGTCGGCCTTCGAGTCTACAAGCACGCTCCGTCTTACCTTGTCGTCCCAGTAATCGTAATGCGCGAAGCGCCTAAGCGAAGCTTCGAGCCCGCCGATTATGACGGGAAGGCCCGGAAACGCTTCTTTTACTCGGTTGGAGTAGACTATAGACGCTCTGTCAGGGCGCAGCCCTGCCTTTTTGCCGGGACTGTAAAAATCCTCACTCCGGGGCTTTTTCGCGGCGGTATAGTGCGCCACCATAGAGTCGAGATTGCCGGCGGAAATCATAGCACCAAGCCGAGGTCTGCCGAGAGCTTTAAACGCCTTGGTGTCCCTCCAGTCGGGCTGTGACAAAAGCGCGACGCGGTAGCCCTCTGCCTCAAGTACGCGCCCTATAAGGGGCGTGCCAAACGAGGGGTGATCGACATAGGCGTCACCTGTTATTAATAGAAAGTCGTAATAGTCCCAGCCGCGTTCCTTAAGATCCTCGCGGCTTATCGGGAGAAATTTTGAAGCGTCCAACGCTTTACCTCCAATATGTCATTTGTCCGCAGCTTCAGCCTCGAGAAGCGTATAAGCCACCTTGCCAATCTTAGTGAGCGGCAGGCAGTCTCTGAATTCTATCTCTTTAGGCAGGGCGTATTTTGCGATATTCTTACCGCAGTAAGCTTCGAGCGCGGCCTTGAACTCGGCACTTGCTGTGACGCCGTCCTCCAGAATCACAAAGGCCTTGGGTCTTTGAATTCTGTATGCGTCAGAAACGCCGACAACGCAGCTCATTTTTACGCCCGGAAAGGAGTTTATAACACCTTCCAGCTGCGAGGGGTATATCGAGTAGCCTGAGGAAATTATCATTCTCTTTATGCGCTGCTTAAAGTATACAAAACCATCGCAGTCCATCGCTCCGAGGTCTCCGGTGTGCAGCCACACACGCCCGTCGGCATGCGCTCTGAGCGCGTCGGCTGTTTCCTCAGGTTTGTTTTCATAGCCGAGCATTACTGTGGGACCAGATATGCAGATTTCGCCAGTCTCGCCGGCGGGCAGCTCATCCGTGCCGCCGACTCTAACGATTTTAAAAAACGTATCGGGAAAGGGGAGGCCGATGCTCCCTTTTCTCTCACAGTTATAAGGGGTCAGGCAGCTCGGAGCTACGCATTCGGTCAGACCGTAGCCCTCGCGCAGCTTCACTTTTGCGCCGTGTTCAAGTAGAAAAGTGTCACAGCTTTTCTTTAGAGCCGCGGGTAAGCTGTCGCCGCCGCAAAAAACACCCTTAAGACAGCTGAGATCGGCATTTTTCAGGACTTCGCACTTAATGAGTGCCTCAAATAAGGTCGGTACACCCACAATGCAGTTTGGTTTATCCTTTTTTATTATCCCGGCACAGCTTGCTGCATTAAACCTAGGAACAAGTATCAAGCTGCAGCCGCAGGTGAGCGCCATGTGGATACAAACGCCCAAGCCGAATCCGTGAAATACCGGAAGCAGGGCGAGCATCCTGTCGCCGGGCTTCAGGCAGTTGCCCATGGCGAGAGTCTGAAGAGCCAATGCGCTAAAATTCCGATTGGAAAGCAGAACGCCCTTAGAAGTGCCGGTGGTTCCGCCGCTGTATAAAATAACTGCGGGAGAGTCGGGGGGGAACTTAAAGGGGCGTTCTGACTGCAGTTTTTCCACGTTTAAGAAGGTGCTCCAGCGCACCGCAGGCGCGCACAAGCGCTTATTTTTAAATTCGAATGCCTTTTTTAGCGAAAGCGCCTCACGTTTTAAGAATCCAAGGGCGTCCTCAATGCTGCTGACAACAACAAATTCAATCTTCGACGCCCATGCTGCCGCCGCAAACTTTTCAAAAAACAAGTCCAGAGTGAAAACGGCCCGGCATTTTGAATTTCCAAGGATAAAGTCAATTTCTCCTTCGCTTGAAAGGGGATGCACCATGACCGCGACAGCGCCGACAAGGTTTACCGCATAGAAGCACTCCACAGCCTGCGGCATGTTAGGCATGCAGATCATGACTCTGTCGCCGGGTGATATGCCGCGCAAGCGCAGGGCGTTTGCGATAAGCCTAATGTTTGAGGCGAAATCCCTAAAGCTTGTCTGCTTTCCCAAAAACGAGTAGGCGGTATTTTGGGGGTAATCCTCCGAGGTCTTAAGAACCGCTTCCGCTATAGAGCAGTCCGGATAGCTGAGCGTTTTGGGCACTTCACCGTAAAATTTGGTCCACGGAGCTTCCGAATACATTATGGTCCCCCAAACAATTTATTTTACATCCCAATGCAAATAATGTAAAGACAGAAACGGATTGAATAAAAAGCGCACATCCTGTATAATAACTCTTATAGCTAGCGTTTTTTTCGTACAGAGGTGGTTTTTTGAAAAAGTATATAAAGTATTTTATTTATCTCGCGGTGGTGCTTGGCTTAACCGGGCTGTATCACGCTCTTAAGCTCTCGCGTCCGGCTATGAACGCGGTGACAAACGCCTTGGTTCCCGTAAAGCGCGCGCTTTCAGGCTTTTTCGGACTGATGCCGTTTTCGGCGGCCGAGTTTTTGGTTGCCGCCGCTATATTGTTTTCTATTTATTTTGTTATCGCGTCAGTTATTGCCGTCGTAAGAGCAAAGGACAAGGTTCTCATATTCTTCAGGCGGTTTTTGGGCGCTCTCTGCGCCGTTGTCACCGTTTATCTCGGCATGTGCCTAATGCTTGGAACAATGTACTACTCGGATACCTTTCTCGATAAAAGCGGTATGGAGGCAAAGGGAGGCACAGTGGATGAGCTTTATCGCGTCACAAAGCTCTTTGCTGAGAAGGTTACAGAAACAGGAGCATTGGTCAGCAGGGATGAAAACGGGGCTTTCAATGAGCCCCTTGACAAAATATTCGATAACAGTACGGGAATATACACTGCTGCCGAAAAGGAATTCCCGTTCCTCGCAGGGCCGGAGAGAAGGCCAAAGAGGCTCATATCCTCTCCTGTTTTCAGCTATCTCAATTTCACGGGCTTTTATTTCCCGTTTACGGCGGAAGCGAATATTAACGTCGAATGCCCGAGCGCCCTTATACCAGCAACGATAGCGCATGAGATGGCGCACCAGCGCGGAATAGCGGCGGAGCAGGAGGCAAACTTTGCCGCGATTGCTGCCTGCGTTACAAGCGGAAAAGCGGAATATGTGTATTCGGGCTGGCTACTCGGATATATATATTTGTCAAACGAGCTCTATTCAAGAGATTATGACCGATTTACGGAAGTCTACTATTCGCTTTCAAAAGAGGTTGCCGCCGACCTAAAGGTTAACAACGACTATTGGGCGAGCCATGAATCGAAGATTTCCGAAATATCCGATCAGGCCTACGACAACTTCCTGAAGGACAACGGTCAGGACATGGGAATCCAGAGCTACGATGCGGTAGTAAATCTGCTTCTGGCATACTACAAATAACAAATTGTCCCATGCGTTTTATCAAAGAGTATATGCAAAAAGAGAGGGGGTTAACCCTCTCTTTAAGTATTTTGTATGGTTTTTTATTCTGCAGAAAGTGCCACGGCGACCTCTTGGTTTTCTCTTTCGGCCTTGAAAACAAACCAGCCAATAACAGCGGCTACTATAGATACCGGCAGAGCCACAATGATTGCGTCAATCATAGACAGGGTTTGCATTGCGGTACCTTTAACAATAGAAGTGGTGTTAAAAAGCAATTTACAAAGCTGAAGGCTGGAAGCGGTCTTCTCCTGTACAAACAGCAGCCAGAACAAACTGAAGACAGAGCCCGTAATCATGCTGAGAAGGGCTGCCTTTTTGGGGAAGGTCTTGATATAGAGAGAAGCAAAGTAGGTCGGCAGGAAGGTAGCCGCGCAAAGTCCGTAAAACATCGAGGTTCCTATTGCAATTATGGCCATGCTTACATCGAGCTTGCTGGAAAGCCATGTGATAAGAACGCTCAGAAGCAGTCCGATGAGCATCGATAATCTGGTTAGTGTCATTGTTTTTGGCTTAAGGTTCAATGACTGTTTGAGAAAGTCGCGCCCGAGTGCTGTTCCCATTGTATGTACCAGAGCGTTGAGCGTAGAAATTGCCGCAGCAATAAGAATTATCAGGAAAACTCCCCCAAACCACTCGGGCAAGAAGGTCTTAATAAAAACGGGAATGATTCCGTCGTTCGAGCCCGCGGCCTTTACAGCGACAAGTCCGGTTGAATTATAAAACACAACATTTGAAAGCGCACCCACAGTGAAAGCGACGCCGGTCATAAACAGGATGAAAACACCGCCGGAAAGCACCGCACGGTTGAGCTCCCTGCCGCTTTTTACGGTCATGAATTTTACGGAGAGCTGAGGCTGAGCGAGCGCTCCGATTCCGACGCCCGCAACAAGTGTGGTTACAATGTTCCACCAAATCGGAGAGCCGGTTTTTGGCATCGAAGTCCAGCCCGCAAAGCCGCCCTTGGTAAGAGCCGCCGTCTGCTCGGCAACTCCTGGCATCGCGGGAAGCTGAGAAAGCGCCTCGTTTGCCTTTGTAATACCTCCGAGCAGGGAATAGGTGTAGATGATGAGAAAGGCCATGCCGGCAAACATTAATACGCCCTGAAAGGCGTCTGCGTACATAATTCCCTTGAGTCCGCCTGTAACAACAAATATGGCGGTCATAACAGCTACTACTATTAGAATAACGTTGAAGCTGACTCCGGTGTATTTTGATACGTAATCAACGATGCCCTTCATTACCGCAGAAGCATAGATGGGCATAAACAGAAAAATCAGAACACCTGAATAGCCCTGCATAAACTTGCAGTTATAGCGCTGTGCAAAAAATTCCGGCATTGTGTTGGTGCCGAGCCTGTGGCCGATTTCCCTTGTCTTTTTACCAAAAACAACAAACGCTATAAATACTCCGACAATTATATTCAGCACAGTCAGCCATACTAGACCCATGCCGTATTGACCGGCAGCTCCGCCGAAACCGACGATGGCCGAAGTGCTTATGAAAGTCGCACCGTAGGATAGAGCCATGACTACGGGGTGCATTTGCTTTCCTGCGAGAAAGTAATCATTAGAATTGTTTGTTTTCTTATAGCCAATGAAGCCGAAACCTGCCATGAACAAAACATAAACCACTAAGCTTACAAAAATGTATGTCATTTTCCTTTACCCCCATTTTCGCTGTCATCACTTTTGTTCCAGTTTACAACACCATAAACTACGCAAATCAGGGCGCCGACGGCGCAGAACAAATAAGCAAGCCATATTGACGGGTCGTGTAGTCCAAACATAGTTTTTTCTCCTTCTTTTTTATTTTTTTTGGTCTAAGCTGGGGCGTGCTGTACGGGATGGTCTTAACCGAAAACTCGTACAGAAATAAAAAAAGCCTTTCATCCCTGTACAAAGGGACGAAAAGCTAAACATTTCCGTGTTACCACCCAAATTCGCATATTAAAAAATACGCGCACTCATCTCAGATACAAAAACATATCCTATCCACTTAACGGCGGAAAACCGCACCCTTCTACAAAATCAAAAAGAAATTCAAAGGGAGCGCTCGGAAGGGAACTTCAACGGTATTCTCTTCAGGTCTGCTTTCAGTCTATGACAGACCCTCCCTGACAAGATATCGCCGCTTACTTTCCTTCTTCATCGCGTTTGAGATATTCAGTTGTCGCAATTATATACACGGCAGCGGCAGTTGTCAAGAAAAATTTAACGATTTAGTCAAAGATTTTTTGTGAGCTACCGACAAATTAAGAGAGGGGGAATTCCCCTCTCTTAATTTGTCAAGAAACGCCTCGCAAGGCAATTTGAATTGATTTTTCCGGGAATTTTCTTCTCTGAAAAATACCACAACCCGCGCAAATCGTGCGCGACCGGGGGTATCGCGTCGTAAGACGCGAATCTAGGTAACCACTGATTTAATCGAGTCGGATGGATGAGCGCGAGAAATTTCTGTCAGTTTGTCCAAAAAACGCAGGCAATACTTTGTGTATTAACGAGGCTTTTTGGGCAAAATGGCGGGAATTTATCCGCTCAGACGCCGACAATACGATTAATCAGCGGTTACCTAGGGGTATTGGATACCCCCTAGAAGCTTGTATTATACGTCGTCGGCGTGTTCACGTTCGCGGAACAAAAGGGATACGCACCAGATTCCCGCCAGACCAACAAGCGTGTAAATGACGCGGCTTACTGTTGCGTTCTGGCCTCCGAAAATGTACGCTACGGTGTCGAAGCCGAAGATACCGATTCCTCCCCAGTTGAGAGCGCCGATAATAACCAGGATGAGCGAGATTTTGTCCATTATCATGTTTTGTGATCATTCCTTTCGCTTTATTAAAGGCACAAAGTGACCGCAATGGATTAGTAATGAATTGTGCCTTTTTGCGTGCTGCCAGCAGGGCAGGCAGTACGCACTTGGATTCAAAGCTGATAGCCGCTTAAAACTTTACCTCTGTGTAAATTCAGTTACATGAATTAATATTCCCATGCTAAGCTAATCTATTCATTTTAAGTTTTGCTTATAATTAATGTGCGCTGAACAAAGCCAAAAACGTTGAAATATAAATGTTTCAACTAGCTCTGGCTTTGTTCAAATGCAAGGTTTTTAAGCATATTCGCTTAAAACCTTGCATTTTTATTCTATGATATTTTAAAAAATATCATAGAATACGCACATTGATTACTGTCTGCTTGTCAAAATGCTTGTTTTTAAGCATTTTGACATTGAAAACAAAACAAATCGTTTTGTTTTCAATGAACAATCCGCTACAGCGAATTGTTCAGCAGACATTAATTTATGTTTGAATTATTAAAAAAATGTGATAGAATACTCTTTAAAATTAATCGGTCAATAATAAGCCGAAGGTTACCGCAAGGAGGAACTCAAATGAATGAAATTTTAAAGCTTCTGGAACAGAACTCCAAATATACGGCGAAGCAGATTGCGCCGATGCTTGATATGGAAGAATCAGCGGTAGAGGCGGAAATAGCTAAATACGAGGAAGACAAGACTATACTTGGTTATCAGGCGCTTGTGGACTGGGACAAGGCCGGAGATGAATTCGTAACGGCGCTTATTGAGGTTAAGGTCACTCCGCAGCGCGGTGACGGCTTTGACCGTATTGCCGAAAGAATATATCAGTATGACGAGGTGGAGAGCGTTTACCTTATGTCGGGAGCTTTTGACCTTACGGTCATCATCTCGGGCAAGAGCCTTAAGGAAGTGGCGCAGTTTGTCGCGGCGCGCCTATCTACGATAGAAGGCGTAACCTCTACGGCGACGCATTTCATTTTGAAGAAGTATAAGGAAAAACACTGCCTGTTTACACAGCAGGTTGAGCAGGAAGAAAGGGTGCTGTTTGTCTGATGAATTACAATTCGATTTTATCTGAAAAGATACAACAGATAGCTCCTTCGGGAATCAGAAAGTTTTTTGACATTCTGGAGGAGATGAAGGACGCCATATCTCTCGGTATAGGCGAGCCTGACTTTGTTACGCCCTGGCACATACGCGACGCGGGCATCTATTCTCTGGAAAAAGGGCATACAAAGTACACCTCGAACTCCGGTATGCTGACCCTCCGAAAAGAGATTTCGGCTTATTTACAGCGCCGCTTTGACCTGAGCTATGATCCCGCAGGGGAGATACTCGTTACAGTCGGCGGCAGCGAAGCTATAGACCTCACCTTGCGTGCCTTTATAAACCCGGGCGACGAGGTGATTATTCCCGTTCCCTCGTTTGTTTGCTACAATGCCCTTGTCACAATTTCGGGCGGTGTACCCGTCATGCTTCAAACCAAGCGCGAAAATGAGTTCCGCCTGACGCCGGAAGAGCTGAAAAGCGCCATTACTCCTAAAACAAAGATGGTTATTCTGCCCTATCCCTGCAACCCCACCGGCGGAATTATGGAGCGCAGCGATCTCGAGGCGCTTGCAGAGGTCTTAAAGGGTACGGATATAATCATACTTTCCGATGAGATATACGCCGAGCTTACTTACGGACTAAAGCACACCTCGCCAGCGAATATCGAGGGGCTTTCTGAGCGCACAATCGTTGTAAACGGCTTTTCAAAGAGCCACGCGATGACGGGCTGGAGACTCGGCTACGTCTGCGGCCCGAGGCCGGTAATATCGCAGCTTACTAAGCTGCACCAGTTCGGAATAATGTCCGCGCCGACCATGAGCCAGTATGCGGCTATCGAGGCCATGCGAGAGGGCGACGCCGACATCGAAATGATGCACACTGAATACGACAGGCGCCGCAAGTTCCTTGTCACTGAGCTGTGCAAGATGGGGCTTGACTGCTTTGAACCGAGAGGCGCGTTCTATGTGTTCCCCTGTATCAGAAGCACGGGGCTCGGCTCGGACGAATTCTGCGAGAGGCTGCTTATAAGCGAAAAGGTGGCGGTCATTTCGGGCACGGCCTTTGGACCCGGAGGAGAGGGCTATGTGCGTATGTGCTATGCTTCCTCCGTCGGAGACATTCAGGAGGCTCTCACGCGCATCGAGAGATTCATAAAAAGCTTGTAAAGGAAATGGCGAAATTGAAGTATATACTTGTGATAGGAGACGGCATGGCGGACAACCCCGTGCCTGAGCTCGGCGGAAAAACGCCGATAGAATACGCAAAAACACCTGTTATGGACTACCTTGCCGCCAGTGGAGAGCAGGGCAGTGTACTCAACGTTCCGAAGGGACTGCCAGCGGGAAGCGATACGGCTATACTCTCGATTTTCGGCTGCGACCCGAACTTCTGCTATACAGGCCGCGCACCCTTGGAGGCGGCGGCAACTGGCATAAAGCTTGAGCCGGGTGACGTTGCCTACCGCTGCAATATGGTTGCCTTTGAAGATATCGAAAAGCCCTTTGAGGAAAAGCGCATACTCTCACACAGCGCGGGCTCTATTGAGGGCGACATGTCTGACGAGATCATAACCATGCTGTTCAGCAATCCCGAGTTTAAAGCGGCGGCAGAAAAGGCGAAAATGAGCGTTAATCCCGGACATTCCTTCAGGCATATCGCGGTGCAGAAGGCCGCCGATGTAAAGGGAATTAAGCTGATTCCTCCGCACGATCATCTTGGAGAGCAGATCGGGGCCATCCTCCCGAGCGGCTGCGAAAACGCCGAGGTCTTAAAGCAACTTATGATACTGTCGCATAAAATATTAGATAAACATCCGCTTAACGATAAGCGCAGAGCAGAGGGCAAGCTGCCCGCAAACTGCATCTGGTTCTGGGCTGAGGGAACGGCCGTCAAGCTTCCAAGCTTCGTAGAGCAGTACGGAATGACTGGCGGCGTAATCAGCGCGGTTCCGCTTTGCCACGGCATTGCCGCCCTTACGGGACTTGATATGATAAGCGTTGAGGGCGCGACCGGCGAGCTTGACACCAATCTTGAGGGCAAGGTTGACGCCGCGATGGAGATTATTAAGAAGGGCGCGGAGTTTGCGGCAGTACACGTAGAGGCTCCCGATGAGTGCACACACAACGGGGATTTGGACGGGAAGCTAAAGGCTATAGAATATCTCGATTCAAGAGTGATAGGGCCTCTTTGCGAGAAGCTGAAAGCCGAGAAATATGATTTTCGAATGCTTATTCTGAGCGATCATAAGACCTTGACCTCAACCAGAGGCCACGACGGGGACCCGGTTCCGTACATACTATACGACAGCCGTAAAAGCGAAGGCTCCGGTCTGAGCTACAGTGAAGCGAACGGACTAAAGGGCCCTATGATTGGCGCAGGTGTAGAGCTAATGGGAAGGCTCTTTGAAAAGCAATAAATTTTAGTGATAGGACAGTAACAGTAATGGAGAGAAGCGATTACAGAGACCTTATTGTACCTGCGGATATTCTGCTGCCCTTGGGCTGCGATATGACAAAATGGAGTGTCGTCGCCTGCGATCAGCACACCTCGGAGCCGGAATACTGGGAGGGCGTAGATAAGTTTATCGGTGATAATCCAAGTACGCTACGAATGATGCTTCCGGAGCATATGTACAAGGATACAAATCTCGATGAAATTGTATCGGATAAAAAGAACGCGATGTCGGAATACCTAAAAGAAGGAGTCTTCGCCGTATGCGAGGATTCATACGTCTACGTCGAACGAAAGCTCTATAACGGAAAGGTGCGCTGCGGTCTTGTAGGCGCGCTAGACCTCGAATGCTACGACTTTGCCGAAGGTACTAAGCCTGCGGTCAGAGCGACCGAGGGCACGGTAATGGAAAAGCTGCCTGTACGCATCAGGCTTCGTGAGGACGCGCCGGTTGAGCTGACACACGTTCTCGTGCTTGTGGACGACCCGAAGGAGACAATAATCGAACCGCTGGCCTCAAAAAAGGACGGGCTTGAAAAGCTTTACGACTTTGAGCTTATGGAAAAAGGCGGTCACATTACAGGCTACCGTGTAAACGGGGAGCTTGCGAAGGGCGTAAAGGACGCCGTGGCGGCGCTGGCTGACAGCGAAGACTTCAACAGGCGCTACGGCATAAGCGGCGAGCCTGTCATGGTGTTCGCGACCGGTGACGGAAACCACTCCCTCGCGACAGCGAAGGTCTGCTGGGAAAAGCTGAAGCCCTCACTCACCGAGGAGGAGCGAAAAACGCACCCGGCACGCTACGCTCTTGTCGAAATAATCAACATCAGAACCGACGCGCTCGACTTTCAGCCGATAAACCGCGTTGTGTTTGACATAGACCCCGAGACTATGATGGAAGCCATGCTTGACTTTTTCTCCGGCTCCTATATGGGCAAGGGCGGCGACCATGAAATAGTTCTGACTTACGGCGAAAACGCCGGAATAATCAGCATTCCGAAAGCCTGCGGCGCGCTCGCTATCGGCGCGCTCACGAAGTTCCTCGACGAATATGTGCCTAAGGTAGGAGGAAGGATAGACTTCGTTCACGGAGATGACGTTGTAGTTAAGCTGTCAAGAAAACCGAACAGACTGGGCTTTATTCTGCCGGCCATAGACAAGGGAAGCTTTTTCCTGTCTATTATAGAGGACGGAGCGCTGCCGAGAAAAACCTTCTCTATGGGCAGCTCGAATGATAAAAGATTTTATCTTGAGTGCAGAAAGATAAAATAGATTTGCGGGGGTTACCGTATGGAGCTTCACGTTAAGGCTTACGCAAAACTTAATCTGGGACTTGATGTCACAGGAAGGCTTGAGGACGGCTATCACGAGGTGCTGACCGTCATGCAAAGCATAAGCCTCTGCGACGATATTTCTATCCGTTTAAGCGACGGGGGAGGAAATATCATCGCGAGAACGAATCTGCACTATCTTCCTGAGGGAGATAAAAACATAGCCGTTCGCGCCGCGAAGCTCTTTTTCGAGGAAACGAAAATCCCGATTTGCGGCGGCACGATAGAGCTTCAAAAGCACATACCCGTATGCGCGGGTATGGGGGGCGGCAGTACCGACGGCGCCGCTGTGCTCCGCGCCCTGAACGAAGGGTATTCGGCTGGGCTTAGCCGGAAAATGCTTGAAGAAATGGCGCTCAGGCTTGGTTCGGATGTGCCGTTCTGTGTTGTGGGAGGAACTGCTCTTTGCAGGGGCAGAGGGGAAATAATGACTGAGCTTCCCCCAATTCCAAAATGCTGGACAGTTATATGCAAGCCGCCCTTTCCGATTTCTACACCCGAGCTTTTCAAGGCCATCGACTGCGCTGTGATAAAGAACAGGCCGGACACGAACGGTATAGTCAAAGCCATAGAAAAAGGCAGCGTAGCCGCCCTCGCGCACCACATATACAACGTATTTGAGGATGTGCTTCCACCGCGCTGCTCGGAGATAGCGGTTATTAAATCGAAGCTTCTCGACATCGGCGCTCTCGGCGCCTCGATGACGGGCACGGGCTCCGCGGTTTTTGGCCTCTTTGACGACGGCGAAACCGCAAAAAAGGCTTGTGAGAGCTTAAAGCTTCAATACCGCGAGTGCTTCCTTGCCGAGACAACCGAAAAATTAAATGTTTAAAAAATAAAAAAACTGCCGATACTTTGATTACTAACCGGCTTGCCGGAAATAATCTACATAGTATCGGTGGTTTTTTACTTATGAAAATCAAAAAATGGGAAATTGCACTTTTTATAGCAATCATTCTATCTATTTTCGTCGGAGCGGCTTCGGCGGAGAGAAGCGAGCTGTCTGAAAACCTTATCAGGCTGCACGTCGTGGCGAACTCAGACAGCGATGAGGATCAAAACCTCAAGCTTGCCGTGCGTGACGCTGTACTCATGAAGGTAAGCGGCCTCCTTGATGGTTGTTCCGACAAGGCCCTTGCGGAAAAAATAATAACTGGTAATACAGATATATTGGCATTATGCGCTGAAGATGTAGTAAGGGAGCGCGGCGAAAGCTATCCGGTGACAGCGGCAATAAAGCAGGAGGTTTTTCCGACTGTTCAGTACGATACCTTTGCGCTGCCTGCCGGGAAGTATACTTCGCTCCGTGTAATAATAGGCGAGGGCGGAGGACATAACTGGTGGTGCGTCGTGTTTCCGCCCCTCTGCCTTGCAGCCGCTGAGGACATAGAGTCCTTAGAAGACAGCGGCATAAGCGCGGAAACGCTCAAGGTGATATCTGAGGACTCGGAGGAGTATGTCGTCAAGTTCAAGCTTCTCGAAATGTTCTCAAAGCTGAGCCTCTGGCTTGAAAGCGTAAACGCTTATGAGTCGGTAATACCGGAGGATGGTTTCTTCTACGGAATATAATAAGCTCAAACGGGCGAAAGTATAGTGCTTTCGCCCGTTTTAGCTTGTCGCCTCTAGGGGGAATCCAATTCCCCCTAGATACGCGGCCTTGGCCGCGATACCCCCGGGTCGCGCACGATTTGCGCGGGATGTGGTATTTTTCCGAGAAGTGAATTCCCGAAAAAATGATTTTAAATTTTACTTATAGCGAGTTTATCGACAGTCTGAAACAGGCGAAAGTATAGTGCTTTCGCCCGTTTAAAATTTTGTTGAACAATAAAGGTTAGCGTGTTATGATTATTAACATGAGCTTGGAATAGAGCAATAGCTCAAATATTTTTATTTGAGAGAATGATTATATGATTGAAATAGTATTTAGCGACAGTGCATGCGCCTGCCTTAAAATGGCACAGAATTACGGCGTTGGGTTAATATCCAGCTGCGTCGGCGTTATTATTAGCTATGCAGACGGGAGTAAGCCAACAAAGGAAGAAATCGAAGACGCCCAGCGTAAAGCGGAGGAAAAGCATCGTCTTGAGTGGGAGAGTGCCGTTCCCATGGGAGGAAATCCTGCTGACGTCTATGGATTTTCCTTGGCGCTGAGTATAGGCGATATTTCAGAGAACTGGCACGATTGCAAACGGCTGAAGACTATTGAGCACTTGCTTAGCATCTACCCCCAGGATGTACTTGAGGTAGCAAATACGCTGCTGCAGGGTGCGAAGAAAAACTTAAAAACAGTTCTTGACCTTGCGAAAAAGGGTGAAGCACTCCGCATTTGGTACAGCAATCAACCGGATGAGCTTTGCGGTATGTTTTGGTTTATGGCTCAGCTGAGTGAGCTGGATGAATTCGGAGAGATATATCTTGTTGATTTTCCTGAATTGGAGGCTGATGAAAACGGTGATATGTTACGGAGGGCAGGCTGGGGCGATGTGTCTCCGGGAGATTGGCAAAAATATGCTGACACGCAAAGACAGGTGTCTCCCTCATTCTGCAGGAGCTGCGCTGCGCACTGGCATACTATTCAAAAAGAAAATGCACCGTTACGCGCAGTGCTGAACGGACAGCTGGTCAGCGCACCGGAAACCCTCTATGACGATTTTATAATCCGTGAAATCGCGGCAGAGGAAGAAACTTTTAGGGAAGCAATGATTGTAGGCCGTGTGCTTGTAAAGTACAACCTTCGCATCAGCGATGCCTGGGTCGCGCTTCGAATAGAGGAAATGATTCGCGCCGGTGAGCTTGAAGCCGTTACCGAGGCTGAAAAGGATGAACCCATATACCGCCGTTTGCTGAAAAAGCGTGTCAAAGGATAATTATGGTCAGGGAGCTGTTTAAATGAAATACACTATTATGGGTCAAAGCAATAATATTGCCCATGTATATGATGCAGAAAAAATTACCGATGTGCAATCGGTGCTTGATTTAATTGCGACGGTGAATTATGAAACCGGCTGCAGTCGTCTTGTTCTGGATAAAAGCAGCTTTTCGGAGGATTTCTTTGTTTTGAGCAGCGGTCTAGCCGGAGAGATCCTGCAGAAGTTTGTAAATTATCATGTGAAGGTTGCCATTATCGGAGATTATTCGGTCTATACCAGCAAGCCGCTCAAGGATTTTATTTATGAGAGCAACAAGGGAAACCATGTCTTTTTTGTTTCGTCCTTGGAAGAGGCGGT